>CANKTR010000032.1 GCA_947486475.1 Microbacteriaceae bacterium
CCCATCCGGCTGATGTACGCACCGCCCGCCGCGTAGGGCTTGGTCATCAAGAGCCCGCCGTCGGCGTGCACGCCCATCCCGATGATGTTCGGCACCATCACCCAGTCGGCGGCGTCGAGGAACTGTTCGCGCATCCAGTCGAGGAACTCTTGCGGGTTCACGCCCGTCACGAGGGCGAGGTTCGACAGCACCATCAACCGCGGGATGTGATGAGCCCACGAGCGCGCCTCGACGTCGGACACGACCGTGCGAACACAGTTCATGTCGGTGCGGGACGAGTCGGCGAACAGCGGCAGGAGCGGCCGGGAGGCTTCGAGCCCGTTGAGGTCGCGGTAGTCCTCGCCGAGGAACCAATACATCCCGTTGATGTATTCGCGCCACCCGATGACCTGCCGGACGAAGGCTTCGACCGATTCGATGGGGGCGTCGCCGCGGCGATAGGCGGCCACCACCGCATCGACGGCCTCGCGCGGATCAAGAAGCCCGTTGTTCAGATACGGACTGAGCAGCGAGTGGTGCAGCGCCCAGTTGTCCCCCGCCATCGCGTCCTCGTAGGGGCCGAAGCCGGCGAGGTGGTGTTCGATGAAATAGTCGAGCTGCGCGAGGGCGCCCGCGCGGGTCGTCGCCCAGGTTCGGGTCGGTTCGTATTCGAGTTCAGCGGCCACCTCACGGTCAATGTCGTCGCGCTCGTGTTCGAGGTATGGCGGCCAGTCGTAGTTCTTGGGCGGCGGCAGCCGGTTGTCGGCGTCGAAGTTCCAGCGCCCGCCCTCGGGGTCTTTGCCCTCGACGAGGATGCCGAGGCGCACGCGCTGCGCGCGATAAAAGTTCTCCATGACGTATGTCTTCTGCGATCCGGCCCAGTCGGCGAACAGTGGCCGAGGCGTGAGGAACAGGTCGTTCGGGACGAATTCAACGCCGAACTCGACGAGGATTCGCGTCTGGCGGAACGAGGAGGGTTCGGCGCAGACGATGGGCAGGTCGCCACCCACCTCGGTGCGGATGGCGCGAAGGCCGTCAACGGTTGTTGGCGCTTTCACGTACCGAACGTCGAAACCGTCGGCGCGCAGCTCGGCAGCGAAGTGCCGGGCCGACGCGATGAGAAAAAACAGCCGTTCCTTGTGCCACGGCCGGCCGGTGGTCATGCGTGCGCTCTCGACGAGAACAATAAGGTCGTGGGCCGGGTCGGCGGTCGCCAGCGCTCCGCGATTGCGGTTCAGGTGATCGAACGGGACATAGAAGATTCGGCGAGTCATGCTCGGCGACACTTTTCCGAACAGAACTTGACGTTCTCCCAGTCTCGCGCCCACTTTTTGCGCCACTCGAACGGCAGCCCGCACGCCACGCACACCTTGGGTGGGTGCCCGTTCTTGTCCTTGGCGACGCGTGGCACGCTTATTTCGGCTCGAGTTTGCCGCGAACGAGCTTGTGCTGAGCCGCCTGCGCCACCGGCCGAACGGTGACCTGGTCGAGATTGATGTGGGCTGGCAGTTCCAGCGCCGACACGATGACCTCGGCGACGTCCTCGGCGGACAGCGGGTTCCCAACATCTTTGTAGAGCGCCTCAACCCGCGCGGTGTCACCTGCGAATCGGCTCAGCGCGAAACCTTCGGTCTTGACCATGCCGGGCGCGATCTCGATGACGCGAATCGGCTCGCCGGCCAGTTCTAGTCGCAGAACTCCCATGAGCGCCGTCGCACCGTACTTGGCGGCGTTGTAACCACCGCCGGTTTCGTAAGGCGTGCGACCGGCGGTCGACGTGACGGTGAGGATGTCGGCGGAACCGTTCGCTCGGGCTGCGTCGCGCAACAACGGCAAGAACTGAGCGATCATCTGCTGGACGCCGAGCACGTTGACCTCGAACATCGCACGCCACGAATCGGGGTCTGCGTCTCCGACGAGAGCCGCGTCGGTCGCCCCGCCCGCGATGTTCACGAGGGCGTCGATGCCGGTCGCCTTCAATTTGGCGGCGAGGGCCTTAATCGCATCGAAATCGGTGACGTCAAGCTGGTGAACCGCGATACCCGTTTCCGCCGCGAGAGCCTCGAGTCGGTCGAGGCGTCGAGCAACCGCCACGACGTCGAAACCTCGGGACGCGAGCAAACGTGCTGTGGCGGCTCCGATTCCGCTGGAGGCACCGGTGACAAGAACGCGACGAGGCTTGGTCATGCTTCGAGTTTATCGCGGTGGGCGGGTCGCTCGGCGGTAAAGTTGTGTGCATGCGTCGAATCGCCACCGCCATCGCCATCGCCCTATCGTCTGCCCTCGTCCTCTCGGGATGCACCACCGCGGCCGACCCCGGCGACAAAGAGGCCTGCACCGTGTGGTCCGAGGCCCAACAGGCGATGCTGCAGACCGTCGCCGTCATCGTCGAGGTCGCGAAGGACCCCGAGGGCCTGACCGAAGACGTCGCCACCGCGTTCAACAAGGCTCGGAACGAACTTCTTGTTGCCTATGACAAGGCTGCTGCCCTTGCGACGAGCAAGGACCTGCAAGAGGCCCTGGCGAAGGGCCTCGACGCCGATTCGGTCATCTATTACGACATCGCCGGAGCAACCCAAGAGCGCATGCAAGCGTCGATTGCCGCGGTCGGGGTACTTGTGTCGACCTGCCTCGTCTCGGGAATCGACGTGTCCGAGGTCCTCGGCACGAACAAGTAATGAACCACTATTTCGATCCGGGCGACGGCGAATGGACCTCGCGCGAAATACAGGTCGTCCTCCACGGCCGCGAATTCACCCTCGAGACGGCGCCGGCGACTTTTAGCCCCGAGCATCTCGACACCGGAACACGGATCCTGTTGGATGCGGTCCCCGACCCGGTCGGTACTGTTCTCGACATCGGCTGCGGGTGGGGGCCTATCGCTTTGGTCGCGGCCCTGCGTTCGCCCGAGTCGACCGTGTGGGGAATCGATGTGAATCAGCGCGCGCTCGAGTTGACGCGACGCAACGCGGTGCGGGTCGGGGTGTCGAACGTGACCGTTGGGCTGCCCGACGAAATTCCCGCCGACATGCGATTCGACACCATCTGGTCGAACCCGCCGATTCGGGTCGGCAAAGCCGAATTGCACGCAATTCTCGAAACGTGGATTCCGCGACTGAACCCGGGCGGCGAGGCGTGGTTGGTCGTGGCGAAAAGCTTGGGGGCTGAGTCGCTGCAAAAGTGGCTAGGCGAGCGTTGGCCCGACGCCGAGGTGTCAACGGCCGAGATCGCGAAGGGTTTTCGAGTTATCGAGTTCGTCGCGGCCGGGGCTTAGACGTCAATCCTGTCGGTGCCGGCGAGTTCGACGGTTCCACTGAGCGAGACATGCTCGCCGTCTTCGGTCGGGAACATCTGGACACCGAGGCTGCCCTCGGGCATGTCGACCCGCCAGTTATTGGGGGCGCCCGGACCTACTTGGTGACGAGTGGCGAGAGCCGCGGCTGCTGCAGCGGTTGCCCACGAATGTTTTGCGAGCGTGACGTTGTCGTTCATGCCCACACTAAGTCGACCAATCCCGTCATCGACGAGCGGGTCGAATGGCTCGACGCTGAATGAATTAAGCATCATTTTCACGCTGGCGGGATCGTCTCTCAACCTCCAACGACCCAGGTCGACCCGAAACACGCCGTTCGAACCGACTTGGACGTCTTTCACGCCGTGTCGGGTGGCGACTGCGATGCGGTCGCCGTGTTTGAGTTCAACGAGGCCCTCGGCCATCAGGAATGCAACGAACACGCGAAGTGCGTTGCCGCATAGCTCGGCGTTAGAGCCGTCAGGGTTTCGATGGTCGATAAACCACTCGGCATCAGGGTCGGGATCGAGAAGTGCGTGGCCTTCGGGGATGCGCGCAGAGCGGACGCCGCGGATCACGCCGTCGACGCCCCCTCCCTGGAGTGCACCGGAGAGCACCGCGCACTCGGCGTTCGTCAGGTTGATTAGCCCAACGGGGTCACTGAAGAGCACGAAACTATTGCCAGTTGCGTGACCCCTTGTGATCGTCAGCACCCGCGTCATTCGTTCACACTATTCGGCTAGCGGCGGAAGGTGGCCAAGCACATCGGCCGCGGCCGCCGGAGCATCAAACCACGTGATGTTCGGGTTTCGACCGAACCACCCGACCTGTCGCCGCGCAAACTTGCGGGTCAAGAGCGCGGTTTCATCGATTGCTTCGGCGACGGTCATCGTGCCGTTGATGACAGCAAGGGCCTGCGCATAGCCGATTGCGCGCGACGCGGTGACGCCTCGTTCGATTCCGAGCGGAACAAGTCCGCGGACCTCATCCACCAGCGCATTGGCAAACATCGCGGAGACGCGGGCGTCGAGACGGGCGATGAGCTCGTCGCGGGGAACCTGCAACCCGATGATGCTCGACGGCCGCCACGGGCGGTCTTCGGCGCCGAGCCCCGACCCGAAGGGTTTGCCCGTGATCTCGATGACCTCGAGGGCGCGAAGTAGCCGGCGTTCGTTGCGTGGGTCGATCGCCTCATAGGCGTCGGGGTCTTTCGCCTTGAGTTCCGCGGCAAGCACGTGGTTTCCCTCGGTCGCAAGGCGTTGTTCCAGTCTCGCCCGCACGTCGGGGTCTGTGCCGGGAAATTCGAAGTCATAGAGAACCGACCACACGTAGAGTCCAGAGCCACCGACGAGGATGGGGACAGCGCCGCGCGACTCGATGTCGTCAATCGCCGCTCGGGCGTCGATTTGATATTGCGCGACAGACGCCTCGGCGGTCACATCGAGGACGTCGAGCATGTGGTGCGGAATCCCTCGGCGCTCAGACTCGGGGACTTTTGCTGTTCCGATATCCATCCCCCGATACAACTGTGATGCGTCGGCGTTGACGATCTCGGCGGGCTGACCGTTGGAGATAAGCGACTCGGCGATGTCGAGAGCGAGGTCGGATTTTCCCGTGCCCGTCGCGCCGACGATGGCGAGAATCACGACTAGCCCAGCAGGCTCGTGCGGACACCGGGCAGACCGAGCGAAATGTTCCCCGAGGCGGGCTCGTCGCCCACCGCACAGGACTCTGCCTCGGCGCGGTCCCAGGCATCGCCAGAGCGGGTGCGGCGAATTCGCAGCGGCGACCCATCAACCGAGTCAGCCAGCAGGTGATATGGCGCTGCGGCGGTGACGGTGACGGTAACGATGTCACCAGGTCGCGGGATGTCCGAACCAACCGGCACGTCGAAGTGTGCGAGGCGGAAGTCTTCGGTGCGGCCCGTCATGCGCAACGATGCGGCGTCTTTGCGGCCCTCCCCCGCGGCGACAAGTACGTTGACGTCCTTGCCAATCTGTGCCTCGTTTTCTCCAAGGGCGATTTGGTTTTGCAGCGCCACCAGACGCACATAACGGTCTTGGACGACCTCTTTAGGAATCTGGTTGGGCATGTCCGCCGCTGGGGTGCCGGGGCGAATCGAATATTGGAACGTGAACGCCGCGCTGAATCGCGCCAACCGCACGACTCGAAGGGTCTCTTGGAAGTCTTCTTCGGTCTCGCCGGGGAATCCGACGATGATGTCTGTCGTGATGGCGGCGTTCGGGATTTTCTCGCGAACACGGTCGAGGATTCCGAGGAACTTCTCGGACCGATACGACCGTTTCATCGCCTTGAGGACGGCGTCCGAGCCAGACTGCAGCGGCATGTGAAGGCTCGGCATAACCGCGGGGGTCTCGGCCATCGCGTCGATGACGTCGTCGGTAAAGGCGGCGGGGTGCGGGCTGGTGAAACGAATGCGTTCGAGGCCTTCGATTTCGCCGGCAGCGCGAAGCAGTTTGCCGAACGCGAGCTTGTCGCCGAATTCGACGCCGTACGTGTTGACGTTTTGTCCGAGGAAGGTGACCTCGGTCACACCGTCGTCGACGAGAGCTTGGACTTCGCTGAGGACATCACCCGGTCGACGATCCATCTCTTTGCCACGCAGGCTCGGGACGATGCAGAACGTGCAGGTGTTGTTGCAGCCGACCGAGATGGAGACCCAGCCGGAATACGTCGATTCGCGTTTGGTGGGGAGCGTCGACGGGAAGACGTCGAGGGATTCGAGGATTTCGATCTGCGCCTCGTCGTTGTGACGTGCGCGCTCGAGCAGCGTCGGCAGCGACCCCATGTTGTGAGTCCCGAACACGACGTCGACCCACGGCGCTTTGGCCACGATGTCGTGCTTGTCCTTTTGAGCGAGGCAACCGCCGACCGCGATCTGCATTCCTTCGCGGTCGCGCTTGATCGACGCGAGGTGACCGAGGGTTCCGTAGAGCTTGTTTCCCGCGTTTTCGCGGACCGCACAGGTGTTGAGGACCACGACGTCGGCGTCGGTTCCGTCGAGGGCGGGGATGTATCCGGCCGCTTCGAGAGAGCCCGAAAGACGTTCCGAGTCGTGCACGTTCATCTGACACCCCATCGTTCGCACCTCATAGGTGCGTGCCGGAGCCAGTGTCGTGGTCATAACCCTCGATTTTACAGCCCTAATGGGCTCGTTGTCACCGAAAAGAGACGCGAGTGACGTTGTCGGCGGATTCCTCGAGTGCCGCCTTGATAGCGTTCAAGATTTCCGGTCCGCGGAACCCGCGACGAGCGAGGTACGCGTAGAGGCGGCGGTTCAGCGTTTCCTTGTCAAGACCCTTCAACCGCGAGAGCCGCTTGCGGGCCTCTTCGGTCGCGAGTTCGAGTTGATCGCCAGGCAATTCGGCAATCGCCGCGTCGATGGCGGCGGGGTCGATGAGTCGCTTGCCGAGTTCTGCCTTGACCGAACTTGCGCCCAGACCCTTGCGGCGTTGGAAGCGCTCAGCAAGATCAGCGGCGAGGTCGTAGTCGTTGAGCAGATCGACGCCCTCGAGTCGCGCGATTTCGGTCGCGACGACGTCGTCGGGCAGGTCGCGGGACTTCAACAGCTTTTCCATCTCGCGAATCGACACCGCGCGACGAGTCAACGCATACAGCGAGATGTTTTCGGCCCGCTTCGCGAGCTCCCCCGCCGATTCGGGGTTGTCATCAACCTCGGTGTCGGTGGGGTCGAACGCCCCGGGAAACGTCGTGACGGTGGCCAGGCGCTCCCCGGGACGGTCGATGTCAGTCATGGGTTAGTCGGCGTCAGGCTCGAGGGCCGCGAGCATCGCGTCGACACCGTCGGTGTCAGCGTTGCGCTGTGCGGCTTTTGTCGCGATGTCGATGGGTGCGCCGTCGGTTCCAGTAGCCGCGACCTCTTCGACAGCGTCGCCAATTCCGAGCGCCGTGAGGATGCGCGTCTCGATCTCGTCTGCCATTTCGGGGTGAGCGAGAAGGAACTTGCGAGAGTTTTCCTTGCCCTGCCCGAGCTGGTCACCCTCGTAGGTGTACCACGCACCGGACTTGCGCACGATGTTGTGCTCGACACCGAAGTCGAGGAGGCTGCCCTCACGCGAGATACCCGTTCCGAACAGGATGTCGAATTCCGCCTGCTTGAAGGGCGGCGCCATCTTGTTCTTGACGACCTTGACGCGCGTGCGGTTTCCGACGGCGTCCGAGCCCTCTTTGAGGGTCTCGATGCGACGGATGTCGAGGCGAACCGACGCATAGAACTTGAGCGCCTTTCCACCTGCGGTGGTCTCGGGGCTTCCGAAGAAGACACCGATCTTTTCGCGGAGCTGGTTGATGAAGATCATCGTCGTGCCGGTCGAGTTCAACCCACCGGTCAACTTGCGAAGAGCCTGCGACATGAGACGCGCCTGCAGACCGACGTGAGTGTCACCCATCTCGCCTTCGATTTCCGCGCGAGGCACGAGTGCCGCAACGGAGTCGATGACGACGAGGTCGATGGAACCCGAACGCACGAGCATGTCGGCGATTTCGAGGGCCTGTTCACCCGTGTCGGGCTGCGAGACGAGAAGCTGGTCGATGTCGACACCGAGCGCCTTGGCGTATTCGGGGTCGAGAGCGTGTTCCGCGTCGATGAACGCGGCGACTCCGCCACTCGCCTGAACGTTGGCGATGGCGTGAAGTGTGAGGGTCGTCTTTCCCGACGATTCCGGTCCGTAGATTTCTACGATGCGGCCCCTGGGCAACCCACCGACGCCGAGGGCGACATCGAGGGCGATGGAACCGGTCGGAATAACGGCAACCTTCGCGCGTTCTTCCGATCCGAGGCGCATGATCGCGCCCTTGCCGAATTGACGGTCAATCTGTGCGAGTGCTGTTTCCAGCGCTTTATCGCGGTCTGTGGATGTAGCCACGGTGTCTCCTTGTTGTGTAGTGGGTTGCTGCCTATCTGCTGTCTTTCACCTGCGGGCCGATATGGCCGGGCCCGCAGTTTCGGGACAAGGCGGGAACTGTCCTGATTGCTTTCCACGGTAGGTGTGAGGTCGGACACGTGTGCCCGGCTCGACGCCATTTGTGGATAACGATCTATTGAGTTCTCTCGGGGAGACTCTACCCGTGTTCGAACATTTGTTCGATACTCGTTATCGCGGCGTGTCGCGGGCTATTTCTTAGGCTCGCCTCGACCGGCACCGTGAATCCGGTGCTCGGGGACGTCCATCGCGTGGCAGAGCGCTGTCCAGACCTCGCGCGGCGCATTGCCGGCGGAGAGCGCATCGGCGGCGGTGACACCGAACTCGTCCAGAACCACGTCGCGCACGAGCGTGCGACCGAAGTGCTCACCGAACTCGGTCGCCACGGCGAGGGCGAATTCGGAATGCTTCACCCGTTCAGCGTATCGGGGCTACCAGTTGAATTCGGGCGAGCGATCCGAAGGCGGACCGAGCTCATCATCAGCCTTCCACGTCCCCCAAGACCCGTTGGGGTCTAGCGGCAGGTTGGAATCTTCGTTGAGTTCCATCTCCGACTTCCAAGCATGCCGGGACCCAGAGATGGAAACGGCGATTCCCATTATGACCAACAAGGGGGTCAGGACCATCGCGAACTGAATCCCCGCCCACCCGATTTGGCATTCACCGTGGCACGGAAAAATGCTCGGAATGGAGAACATCACCAGGGGAATGATGAGTCCCAAGATAGCAACGGCGCATCCCGACCAGAATATTCGTCGACCCGCCGTGATGTCGTCCCTAAGACCGGATTCGCGGTCTTGCTCGTCGTCCATCGCCCCTCCATTCAA
>CANKTR010000033.1 GCA_947486475.1 Microbacteriaceae bacterium
ACCGGCTTCCTTCCACAACTCGCCGAGCCAAATGGCGGCCGACGGGTCCTTCTCGGAAGGCTTGAGGACAACGGTGTTTCCCGCGGCGATGGCGATGGGGAAAAACCACATCGGGACCATGGCGGGGAAGTTGAAGGGCGAGATGACGCCGACGACTCCGAGTGGTTGACGGATCGAATAGACATCGACACCGGTCGACGCGTTCTCGGTGTACGAACCCTTGACGAGGTGAGGAACACCACACGCGAACTCGACGACTTCTTGGCCGCGCGAAATTTCACCGAGGGCATCCGACAGCACTTTGCCGTGCTCCGACGTCAGGATTTCGGCGAGTTCGCCCTTTTTTGCATTGAGCAACTCGCGGAAGCTGAAGAGAACCGCTTGGCGACGAGCGATCGACAGGTCGCGCCATTCGGGATACGCCGCATGAGCGGTGGCGATCGCCTTTTCGATGTCGGCCTGGTTGGCGAGGACCACGCGTTTGGTTTCCTTGCCGAGGGCGGGGTCGTAGACAGGGGCGGTGCGGTCGGTCGTGCCGAGGTCGCGTGCGCCGTTGATCCAGTGCGGGACGGTGTTGTTGGTCATGTTTGTTCCTTTTTCCTCAAGTCTACGAACCGTGGACAAGTTGTGCAGCGGTGTCGACGGCTTTCGCCACGTCTCCGCTTCCGGGGTACAGTAACGATCGGCCGACGACGAGCCCTCGCACACCGGGAAGCGTGAGGGCGTTGGCCCACCGTTCGATGAGTTCGTCTTCATTGTCCCCCGGGTCACCGCCGAGCAGAAGGGTCGGAAGTGTCGTTGACGCCATGACGCGGTCCATGTCGGGGACGACGGGGATCTTGAGCCACGAGTAGGCGCTCGAGTTTCCGAGCCCCGCCGCGATGGCAACCGAGAGAATGACCTGGTCCGTCGACAGGTTGTTGGTGATCGACCCGTTCACCCATTCGCTCATGAACGGTTCGAGCATGATGGGGATTTCGAGTTCGGCCGCCTCGCTCACGGCGAACGCCGTCGATTCGAGAGTGTCGGCGGTCGCCTCGTCCTTGAGGTTGATGCGCACGAGGTTCTTGGCGAAGTCGAGGCCGTCGCGCTGAATGGCCGGCATGTCGTAGGCCGTGTAGCGGTCGTCCATCTCGAAGGAGGAGCCGCGCAAACCACCGCGGTTCATCGAACCGACCACGATCTTGTTGTCAAGGAGTCCGAGAAGTGCCAGGTCGTCGATAATGTCGGGTGTTCCGAGCACACCGTCGACACCGGGGCGGTCCAGTGCAATAGCGAGGTTGGTCAAGAGTTCGTAGCGGTTCGACATTGCGGTCGGATTCGCGCCGACCGCGAGCGCCCCGCGGGCGGGGTGGTCGGCGGCGACAATCATGAGTCGTCCGTCTCCGGCGAGAAGTTCGCGGCGTTGACGGTTCGCGTAGATCTCGGCGAGTCGTCCGGGGTTTGTCGCACGCGTTTCGCGCAGCGCGTCAAAGTCGAGCTGTACCATTACGAGATCTCCTTCACGATGGCGAGCACCTCGTCCGTCGTCGGCATCGCCGTCGAACATTCGAGGCGTGACGCCACGATCGCACCTGCCACGTTGGCGAAGCGAAGCACGTCTTCCAGTTCCCAGCCCTGAATGAGTCCGTAGCACAGAGCTCCTCCAAAGGAGTCACCGGCTCCCAGCCCGTTGACGACCTCAACGAAGTACGGGGGCACTTCGACGGCTCCGTCCCGGGTCTTGGCGAGTACCCCCTTGGGGCCCTGCTTGACGATGGCGAGTTCGATACCGCGCTCGAGAAGCGCGTCAGCCGCCCGGTGCGGGTCGGTTTCGCCCACGGCGACCTGGCACTCTTCTTTGTTGCCGACGGCAACCGTGACTTTGGACAAGGCGGATTCCGCTTCAACCGTTGCGAGCTCGGGTGAGTCCCAGAACATCTCGCGGTAGTCGAGGTCAAGAATGGTGAGCGGCTTTCGCCCGCGAGCATCCCACGCGACGTGGTGTGCGCCCCGCGACGGTTCTTCACTGAGTCCCGTGAGGGTCGACCAATAGATGGTCGCATCACGAATCGCGTCGAGGTCCAATTCCGAGGCCTTGATTTCAAGATCCGGCGCTTTCGGCTCGCGGTAAAAGTAAAGCGGGAAGTCGTCCGGCGGGTAGATCTCGCAGAACACGACCGGGGTGTTCAGCCCCTCGACTCCCGACACGAACCGATCGCTCACCCCAAGGCGAACAAGTTCGTTGTGGATGAACTTTCCGAACGGGTCGTTGCCGGTGCGGGTGATGACCGCCGAGTTGAGACCGTGCTTCGCGGCGGCGACAGCGACGTTGGTCGCACTTCCGCCAAGGAACTTGCCGAAACTGGTGACGTCCTCCAATCCGACACCGATCTGCAACGGGTAGATGTCCACACCAACGCGACCGATGCTGATGACGTCAAATGAGGTTGTCATTGTCATCACCTTCAGTGGTTAGCGGCGAGGAATCTCGTCTGAAACCTATGTTAGAACATATAGACGCGTTTCGCCAACCAGTCAGAAAAAATTGGCGCTGTGACGCGGCAATACGGTAACTCCGGGGTGCTCACTGTCAGACTGGGGCCATGGACATGATCATCTACCTTGCAATCGGACTCGTCGTCGGCGCTGTCATCGGGATTCTCGTCGGGCGATACGTTATCGGGTCGTCGACGGGTGACGCGGCCACGGTCGCGGGTCTCGCCGCCACAACAGAACTTCAACAGCAGCGAATCGCAGAACTTCAGGGCTTCCTTGACGAATTCCGTGAAAAAGAAGCGAAGCGGGGCACCGAGGACAACGCGGTGATGACCAAGTTGGAACCGGTGACGCTAATGCTCAAACAATTGGGCGATTCGGTCCGCACCATGGAAAACGAGCGTGGAAATCAGTACACATCGGTCGTTGACGCCCTCAGAATTTCGGTTGAAAAAACCGAAAAATTGACGGGGCTCACCGCTGGCCTCAAAGCTGCGCTCGGCTCGGGCGGATCATCCAACGTTCGAGGCGGCTGGGGCGAACACCAGCTCCGTCGTCTCATCGAAGCCGCGGGGCTGGTGGAACACGCCGACTTCAACACCCAGGTGCAAGTCGACGCTCTCGATGACGAGGGTAAAAAGGGCCGTCCAGACCTCGTTGTCCACTTGCCCAGTGACCGTCACATCATCATCGATTCGAAAGTGCCTACCAATGCCTATATGGAGGCCGTCGACGCCGCGGCCGAAGGTCGCGACAACACGGCGCTCCTCAAAAAGCACGCCGCCGAGGTCCGCAAACACATGAAGGACATCCACGATCGGAAGTACACCGTCAAGCTCAGTGGCAGTGCCGACTACGTGATCATGTTTGTCCCCAGCGAAACGATTCTCACGGCCGCACTCAATGCGGATGCCGCTCTCTACGACGACGCACTAGACATGAACATCGCGCTCGTATCGCCGAACGTCTTGTTCATGTCGCTCAAGTCGATCGCATTCCTCTGGCACCAACAGGAACAGTTCGAGAAGGTTCACGTCATCGTCGACCTTGGCAAAGCGCTGTACTCCGAGTTCTACAGCCTTGCCGATCTCGTCAAAAAGTTGGGCGACCACTTCGGCACCGCGTTGAATGCCTTCAACTCTGTCGTCAGCAAGATGAACGGCGGTTTGCTTCGCGCCGCCAAGGCCCTGCCCGGCTCGGCCAGCGCCGCCATGCCGACAGTCACCCCCGTCACCAAGGCGGTGACGTCACCGAAGGTCGACAAGTATCCGAAGCCGGATGCCGATGCGTTGGAATTAGACACCGTCATGAGCGTCAATGCTGACGAATTAGAAATTTTCGATGAGCAGACCACAATGGACACAGATGGAGAACCCGACTCGAAGTAAGACCGCGCTCCGCGACAGTGTGGTCGCGGTCATCGGCGTCATCCTGATTGCGGCGAACACCCGCTCGGCCGTTGCGGGGCTGTCCCCCATTTACGACATCATCAACCAGGACGTTCCGCTCGGAATCGACGCCCGCGCTGTCCTCGGGTCGCTCCCACCGATCGGGTTTGTCATCGGTGGGGTGTTAACACCGCGGCTCACGCGTCGTATCGGACTCGAGTGGAATCTCGTCACTCTCGTTGCGCTCATCGCGATTGGGCACGCTGTTCGCGCGTTCGCCACGGACTGGACCTTTCTGGCACTCGGTTCGGCCATCGCCCTGATCGGGTCGGGGATGGGCAACGTGTCGCTGCCCCCGACCATCAAGAAATATTTCCCTCACCACATCGGGCCGATGTCGGCGACGTACATCACGTTCGTCTCGCTCGGTTCCGTCATCCCCCCGCTCATCGTCGTGCCGCTCAGTGAGGCGATGTCGTGGCAGTTCACAGTGGGAATCTGGGCAGCATTCGCCGCCACCGCGCTCATCCCCTGGTTCGTTGAAATTCGGTCGGGACGCAATTCGGGCGACCCGCTCGGCTCAGTTGTCGGTCGCAAACTGGCACTCACCAAATCCCCCACCGCATGGGCAATCGCCGTCGCATTCTCGGTGTCGAGCATCACCGGGTACGGGATGTTTGCCTGGCTGCCCGACATCGCCAAGGACGCCGTCGGGATGACCGAGCTCGAAGGCGGATTGATGCTCTCGGCGTTTGCAATCGCGGGAACGCCAATGTCTCTTGCGATGCCCCTCATCGTGGCGCGGGTTCGAAATGTTGGCTGGCTCGCTGCGCTCGGTGGGTTGCTCATCTTCACCGGGTTCGGAGCGATGTTGGTCGCACCGACCGTAGCGCCCTACCTCTGGGTTGTCCTCATCGGTGCAGGCCCCCTTCTGTTCCCGCTATCACTCGTGCTCATCAACCTGCGCACGGAATCCACATCGGCATCGCTGCAACTCAGCGCGTTCACGCAGTTCGTCGCCTACTCGGTCGCGGCGACTGTTCCCCCGCTCATGGGAATATCGCGCGCGATTACCGGGTCGTGGAGCATCGCGTTGGCATGCCTCGCGCTCTCGGGAATCGCCGCCGCCTGGTCCGCTGTTGTGTTGTCGCGAAACAACACCGTCGAATCCGAACTCGCCGCGAACTAGTCCAGCCAGCGCTCGGCGAGATAGTCCGAGTTCACGCGACGGACGGTGCCGGAACGCGAACGGAAGATGACGCTCTCGGTTCGCAACCATTTGCCCTCGGGGCGAACACCGCGAACCAATTCACCGTCCGTGACCCCCGTTGCGACAAAGAACGTGTTGTCACTCGCGACAAGTTCGTCGGCCGAATAGACGTAGTCGAATTTGAGACCGGCAGCGAGACCGCGATTGCGCTCCTCGTCCGTGCCCCACTGGAGGCGACCCTGAATGAACCCGCCAAGAGCCTTGATCGCGCACGTGACGGCGACGCCCTCGGGGCTCCCGCCGACGCCGTAACACAGGTCGATTCTGTTGTCCGCGCGAGCCGCGTTAATGCCGGCCGCGACATCGCCGTCGAGAATCAAGCGGGTGTGCGCACCGGCCGTGCGAATCTCGTCAATCGCATCGACGTGACGCGGGCGGTCGAGAATGGCGACCTTGATTTCGCTGACCGGCTTCTTCTTGGCCTTTGCGAGCGCCTTGATGTTGTCCGTCAGTGATTGCGACAAATCGATGACCCCGTGCCCGTCCTCGTTTGACACCAGTTTTTCCATGTAAAACACGCTCGATGCATCGAGCATGGAACCGCGATCGGACACGGCGAGCATCGAGATCGCGTGCCCGCGGCCCGCGGCCGTGAGACTCGTGCCGTCAATCGGGTCGACCGCGATGTCGCATTCTGGTCCGTTTCCGTTTCCGACAACCTCACCGTTGAACAGCATCGGGGCGTTGTCCTTTTCGCCTTCGCCGATAACGATGGTTCCCTGGAAGTTGACCGTGCCAAGAAACTTTCGCATCGCGTCGACCGCCGCGCCATCGGCGGCGTTCTTGTCACCGCGACCGATGAACGGGTGAGCGCGAATCGCCGCTGCTTCGGTCGATCGCACCAGTTCGAGGGCGAGGTTGCGATCCGGATGGGCGAACTGGTTTGTCATGAAAATCCCCTGTGTCAGGTGAAATGCGAACTCGTCGCGGGTGGATCGGTGTGACTCCAGACTATCCGTTAGCCCCCGACAGTAGAATGAACGCGCGCACTCGCCCCTCATTTCAAGGAGACCCATGCCCGTCGCAACACCGGACCACTACGCCGAAATGCTGGACACCGCCAAGAAGAACGTCTTCGCGTTCCCCGCGATCAACGTCTCGTCGTCGTCGACCATCAACGCCGTGTTGCAGGGACTCACCGAGGCCGGTTCCGATGGAATTATTCAGGTCACGACGGGTGGCGCTGATTTCTTCGCCGGGCACACCGTGAAGGCACGCGCAACGGGTGCGCTGGCAATGGCTCGGTTCGTGCACGAAGTCGCTAAGTCGTACCCCGTCACCGTTGCCGTCCACACCGACCATTGCCCCAAGGACGCACTCGACGGCTTTGTTTTCCCGCTCATTGAAGCGAGCGAAGAAGAAGTCAAGGCCGGTCGTAACCCGATATTCCAGTCGCACATGTGGGACGGGTCGGCTGTTCCGCTCGCCGAGAACCTCACAATCGCTCAATCAATCCTGAAAAAGACCAAGAACATCAATGCCATCCTCGAGGTCGAAATCGGTGTCGTCGGCGGCGAAGAGGATGGCGTCAGCCACGACATCAACGAAAATCTCTACACGACCCTTGATGATGCGATCGCTATGGTCGACGCGCTCGGACTTGGTGAAAACGGACGTTACATGGCCGCCCTCACCTTCGGGAACGTTCACGGTGTGTACAAGCCAGGGAACGTGAAGCTGCGCCCCGAAATCCTCGCCGAGATTCAGGACGGTCTCGCGAAAAAATACGGCACCGAGG
This sequence comes from Microbacteriaceae bacterium, assembly GCA_947486475.1. The sequence goes on from CANKTR010000033.1 coordinate 6,875, forward strand.
CAAAACCCCTCGACCTCGTCTTTCACGGTGGGTCGGGCTCGACCGAGGACGAGATCTTCGACGCTGTCCGGAACGGAGTCGTCAAGATGAACCTCGACACCGACACCCAATACGCGTTCACCCGATCGGTCGCCGACACGATGTTCACAAACTACGACGGAGTTCTCAAGGTTGACGGCGAGGTCGGAAACAAAAAGGTCTATGACCCGCGTTCGTGGGGCAAACTCGCCGAAACGGCGATGGCGTCACGCGTCGTCGACTATGCCAAGCAGCTCGGCTCGGCCGGGCACGCGCTGTCGCGCTAGGACACCCGCCCCCCGAGGGGACGATCGCTGTCGCCACGAAGTTCCTTCGGCAACGAAAACATGAGGTCTTCCGTCGCGGTCGTGACCGTCTCGATGTGCGCGAAACCGGCCGCGCGAATGTCCGCAAGCAACTCGTCGACGAGATATTCGGGAACGCTCGCACCGGACGAGATGCCCATCGTTGTTACGCCTTCGAGCCACTCTTGCTTGACCTCGCTCGCGTAATCAACACGGTACGACGCGCGTGCACCGGCCTCGAGGGCGACCTCGACGAGTCGAACCGAGTTCGACGAGTTCGATGACCCGACGACCAGGACGAGATCGCAGTCCGGCGCAATTTTTTTGATGGCGACCTGGCGGTTCTGGGTCGCATAACAAATGTCGTCACTCGGCGGATCCTGCAGGTGCGGGAATCGGGCGCGCAAACGACGAACGGTCTCCATGGTCTCGTCAACGGACAGTGTCGTCTGCGACAGCCAAATCAGATTCTCGTTGTCAGGGACCTCGATGACGTCCGCTTCCTCCGGGTTATTGACGAGTGTCGTCTGGTCGGGTGCGTGACCCATCGTGCCCTCGACTTCTTCGTGACCTTCGTGGCCGACCAGCAGAATGTGGAATCCCGAGCGAGAGAACCGTTCCGCCTCGCGATGAACCTTGGTGACGAGCGGGCAGGTCGCGTCGATGGCCATGAGATTGCGGTCGAAGGCATCGCTCTTGACCTTCGGAGAGACACCGTGGGCACTGAAAACCAGGTGCGACCCGTGCGGAACCTCGTCGACCTCATTCACGAAGATGGCCCCGCGTTCCGTCAGTGATGCGACGACCTCGACGTTGTGCACGATCTCCTTGCGCACATAGACGGGCGCACCGAACTGATCGAGTGCCTTTTCGACCGCGACGACCGCACGATCTACTCCGGCGCAGTATCCGCGCGGCGCGGCGAGCAAAACCTTTTTCGGGGCGTCACTGGGAACCTCAACCAACGGCGTGCCGCGGACCGGATGCGCCTCGCGCAACTGAATGTTGATTTGGCCGTTCGTAACAGTGCTCACCGTTCCAGTCTACGTTTCAGATGGAGGCGGCGAGGTCAACCATGGACCGCCACTCAACCTTTCCGTCGGGCCCGGTTGCGACGAGAATGAAATCGGTGCCCTCGCGAGGGTCGGGGACATGCAGCCTGACCACGCTCTCACCGTTTTCCCATTCCACGATCAACCCGTTGTCGTCGGAATCCCAGTGATACGTCCCGTCGAATGCTTCGTGGGATTTCCGCAATCCAGCGAGTTTCAGCGTCGCTCTCGTGAGCAGTTCGCCCAATGCCGCCTCGATGTCCGTTCGCTCGCCGACGAGCGCAGACATCGTGAAGACGACCGGTACATCGGTGAGCATCGCGATGATTCGGTCCATGAAATCGTCGCCGTGGTCGGTGCTCGGCTTCGCATCGAGCACGATGGGCTCGTCCTCGAAACCGGTCTCGGGCGTCATCACGATCAGGTCGCGCAGATGGAGGGGAATCATCCCCGCCGCGTTGTCGAGAGCGCCAAGGTCATCATAAATATACGTAGCGGGACGCATTGAATTCCTTTCCGCGAGAAGCCTCCACAGTACCGTCCGCCGTCGGCGGTGGCGGGTACGGTTAATCCATGACGGACGCGCCCGACGACATCACACCGCTGTCGGTGAGCGTCGCGTCGCGAGTCGCCCGCGACAAGATCG
>CANKTR010000034.1 GCA_947486475.1 Microbacteriaceae bacterium
CCCCGACGAATACGAAGCAGGAAACATTCAGGTCCTCGAAGGCCTTGAGGCCGTTCGCAAACGGCCCGGAATGTATATCGGATCCACGGGTGAGCGCGGTCTCCACCACCTTGTTTACGAAATTGTGGACAATTCAGTCGACGAGGCACTTGCCGGCCACTGCAGTGTGATCGACATCACACTTCTCGCGAACGGTGGCGTCCGCGTGGTCGACAACGGTCGTGGAATCCCCGTCGACATGCACCCGACCGAGAAAAAGTCCACCGTTGAGGTCGTCCTGACCATCCTTCACGCGGGCGGAAAATTCGGTGGAGGCGGTTACGCCGTATCGGGCGGACTCCACGGGGTCGGCTCATCAGTGGTGAACGCACTGTCGACGACACTCGAAGTAGATGTTCGACGTCAAGGAAACATCTACTCGCAGCGCTTTCATGACGGTGTTCCGGAAAAACCGTTGGCAAAGGGCGTCGCAACAGACGAGACCGGCACCACCATCACGTTTTGGCCGAACGCCGAAATATTTGAAACCACTCACTTTGACTACGAGACACTCCGCACCCGGTTTCAGCAGATGGCGTTTTTGAACAAGAACCTTCGAATCGACCTGAAGGACGAACGCGGGGACTCTCGTTCCGATTCGTTCATGTACGAACGCGGGCTCATGGACTACGTGGAATTTCTCAATTCGGCGAAGAAGATCGAGGTCATCCACCCGGACATCATCGGACTCGAATCCGAAGACGCAGCGCGCACGATCTCGCTCGAGTTGGCGATGCAGTGGACGAATTCCTATTCCGAAAGCATTCACACCTACGCGAACACAATCAATACGCACGAGGGCGGGACTCACGAAGAGGGCTTCCGCGCGGCCTTGACCACACTGATCAACAAGTACGCCCGCGACAAGGGGATTTTAAAAGAGAAAGACGAGAACCTGTCGGGTGACGACGTTCGCGAGGGACTGACGGCCGTGATTTCGGTGAAACTCGCCGAACCGCAGTTCGAAGGACAGACGAAAACCAAGCTGGGAAACACCGAGGCGAAGTCCTTTGTGCAGAAGGCGGTCGGAGACAAACTCGGAGACTGGTTCGACAGTCACCCGGTCGAAGCGAAAGACATCATCCGCAAGGCAATTCAGGCGTCGGCCGCGCGCATCGCCGCTCGAAAAGCCCGCGAGCAGACTCGACGCAAAGGACTCCTCGAATCGGGCGGCATGCCCGGCAAACTGAAAGATTGCCAATCGAAAGACCCTTCACTGTCCGAGATTTTCATCGTCGAGGGCGATAGCGCCGGCGGCTCGGCGGTTCAGGGACGAAACCCCGAAACGCAGGCCATTCTGCCGCTTCGGGGAAAGATTTTGAATGTGGAAAAAACGCGACTGGATCGTGCACTCGCGAACACCGAGATTCAAGGGATGATCACCGCGTTCGGCGCGGGAATCGACACTGAGTTTTCGATCGACAAGGTTCGGTATCACAAAATCGTCCTCATGGCGGACGCTGACGTCGACGGGCAACACATCACGACGCTGCTGTTGACCGTGTTGTTCCGGTACATGCGGCCGCTGATTGACGCGGGTTTTGTGTACCTTGCTCAGCCGCCGCTGTATCGCCTCAAGTGGAGCAACGCACCCCATCAATACGTTTATTCGGACCGCGAACGCGACGCACTGATCGAGGAAGGAACCGGGGCGGGCCGAAAGCTTCCCAAAGACAACGGAATTCAGCGCTACAAGGGTCTGGGTGAAATGAACCACCAAGAACTCTGGGACACCACCATGAACCCCGAGTCACGGACACTTTTGCAGGTCACACTCACCGACGCGGCCATCGCGGACAGCGTGTTCTCCACCCTGATGGGCGAGGACGTCGGCGCTCGCCGAACGTTCATACAACAAAACGCGAAAGACGTGCGCTTCCTCGACATCTAGGGGCGCGATAAAAGGACACGGACATGACAGACCAACCAGGGGAACGGATCGAACAAGTCGACCTGCAGATGGAGATGCAGCGGTCGTATCTCGATTATGCGATGAGTGTGATTGTCGGTCGGGCATTGCCCGACGTTCGTGACGGACTCAAGCCGGTTCACCGCCGTGTGCTCTACGCGATGTTCGACGGCGGATACCGCCCCGACAAAGCGTTCTCCAAGTGCTCGCGTGTGGTCGGTGACGTCATGGGTCAGTTCCACCCGCACGGGGACTCCGCTATCTACGACGCTCTGGTTCGACTCGTTCAACCGTGGAGCCTTCGCTATCCGCTGGCATCGGGCCAGGGAAACTTCGGTTCCCCGGGTAACGACGGAGCGGCCGCGCCGCGATACACCGAAACGCGCATGGCGCAACTGGCCATGGAAATGGTTCGCGACATCGACGAGAACACCGTTGATTTTCAGGACAATTACGACGGTCGAACCCAAGAGCCATCGATTCTGCCGGCGCGTTTCCCGAATCTGTTGGTCAACGGCTCGGTCGGAATTGCCGTGGGCATGGCCACCAACATTCCGCCTCACAACCTCCGCGAGGTAAGCGAAGCGGCGCTCTGGCACCTCGCAAACCCCACCGCGTCTCGCGAGGAATTACTCGAGGCTATTCTCGCGCGGGTCAAGGGACCCGATTTCCCCACGGGCGCTCTCATCGTTGGGACAACCGGCATCGACGAGGCGTATCGAACCGGGCATGGCTCCATCACCATGCGCGCGATTGTCGAAACCGAGGAAATTCACGGCCGAACCTGTCTCGTTATCACCGCACTTCCGTACCAGGTCAATCCGGACAATCTCGCGATGAAAATCGCCGATCTTGTCAAAGAAAACAAGTTGCAGGGAATCGCGGACATTCGTGACGAATCGAGTGGCCGCACCGGGCAGCGGCTCGTTATCGTCCTGAAGCGCGATGCCGTCGCGAAAGTGGTCCTCAACAATCTGTATCGTCAAACTCAACTTCAAGACAACTTCGGCGCCAACATGCTCTCGATCGTGGACGGCGTCCCGCGCACGCTCCCAATCGACCAGTTCATCACCTATTGGGTGGAACACCAGGTGTCGGTCATCATCCGTCGGACACAATTCCGACTCGACAAGGCCGAGGCCGATGCCCACATCTTGCGCGGATACCTCAAAGCGCTCGACGCGCTCGACGCCGTGATCGCCTTGATTCGAAAGTCGCCCACCGTGGACGACGCCAAGGCGGGGCTCATCAAACTCCTCACAATCGACGACATTCAGGCAATGGCGATTCTCAACCTTCAATTGCGTCGTCTTGCTGCGCTCGAACGCCAGAAAATCGTGGATCAAGCGAACGAAATCGAACAGCAGATCGCCGAATACAAGCGAATTCTTGCCGACGAATCGGTGCAGCGCGAAATCATCAGCACCGAGCTCACCGAAATCGTCGACAAATACGGCGACGAACGCCGGACGACGATTGTTCCCAGCGAGGGAGATCTTCGGAACGAGGATCTGATTCCGGAGGAAGAGATTGTCGTTACGGTGACGCGGGCGGGGTACGTGAAACGCACGCGCAGTGACAACTACCGTTCACAGAACCGCGGCGGCAAGGGAATCAAAGGCGCGAAACTGCGCGCCGACGATGTCGTTCAGCATTTTCTTGTCACGACGACCCACCACTGGCTGTTGTTTTTCACCGACAAAGGCAGGGTCTATCGCGCCAAAGGGTACGAACTTCAAGAAGCGGCTCGCGACGCGAAGGGCCAGCACATCGCCAACCTGCTCGCCTTGCTGCCCGGCGAATCCGTCGCTCAAATCCTCGACGTGCGAAACTATGCGGGCGCCGAGTATCTCGTTTTGGCGACACGGAAGGGTTTGGTCAAAAAATCCAAACTGACCGACTATGACACCAACCGTTCCGGTGGAGTGTTTGCCATTGACCTCGCGGTGGAAAAAGGTAAGGACGGAAAACCCGTGCTGACGGATGACGGTCAACCCACCTTCCTCGACGCCGTGGTGTCCGCGATGCTGGTGAACTCCGACAGCGAGATACTGTTGGTCTCCAAATCGGGAATGTCCCTTCGATTCCAGGCAAACGACGCCTCACTGCGACCGACCGGACGCAAGACGGCGGGTGTCAAGGGGCTGTCGTTGCGCACCGGCGACCAATTACTGTCCGCCGCGGTGGTTTCTGATTCGGGGTACGTGTTTGTGGTGACCGAGAGCGGGTTTGCCAAACGCACGGAGGTTAGCCAGTACCGGGTCCAAAATCGCGGTGGTATCGGCATCAAGGTGGCCAAACTGACCGATGAGCGCGGCGGGTTAACGGGCGGTCTGATCGTCGATGACGGTGACGAGGTTCTCGTCATCATGGAAGGCGGCAAGGTCGTTCGCTCGAGCGTCGATGGCGTTCCGGCGAAAGGACGCGACACAATGGGAGTCGTCTTTGCTCGCCCCGACGACGGAGATCGGATTCTCGCCATCGCACGGAATGTCGAGCGTAATCTAGACTCGTCAACAGAAATCGAATCACCGCACGACGACGAGTCCGACGTGGATGTAAAGGAAGAAGTGGAAGATGATTAAAGACAGCTCGAGCAAACAGGTTCGCCTGCGTCTCGTACACATCGACTTTTGGTCCGCAACCAAGAACTCGTTCATCGTCGCGCTGTCGACGGCGGTCATCCTTGCGGTATTCAACTTCGGCGCGTGGTTGTTGCTGTCCGTTCTCGGCGTTGTGGACACCCTGAACGGAATCGTTAGTTCGATTATCGGGGTCGACTTCCTGGGCCTCACCGACCTGATGTCCTTCCCCTCCGTCATGGTTTTCACGCTGGTTCAGGCAATCACGATGATCGTCTGCGGAACGGTACTCGGGGCCTTGGGGTCGCTCGCGTTCAATTTCATCGCGCGAATCACCGGCGGAATCCGGATCGCCTTCACGAACGACTAGTCGAACAGGACCACCAGCGATTTTTCGGGCGTCTCGAATTGCGATAGGCTCGGGGAGGTTCAGGGGCTATAGCTCAGGTGGTTAGAGCGCTTCGCTGATAACGAAGAGGTCCCAGGTTCAAGTCCTGGTAGCCCCACCCGGTTTCCCGAAACCGTAACAACGGGGACTTAGCTCAATTGGTAGAGCGCCTGCTTTGCAAGCAGGAGGTCAGGGGTTCGATTCCCCTAGTCTCCACACCGAATAGACTTCACGGGTGTCTTCAGAAAACCGTCGGGATAGATCAATCGGAGCAGGCCTTGAGCGACTCGGTGACCGCATCACCTCGGTTGTCGGCACAATGTGGGCGGCGTTGGTCTTTGCGTTGCTCGCGTTGGTTTCGTTGCCAGCGGCCCTCCCAACCGGTGAAACGCAGGAAATCTTGGCAGAGATTCACACCCTGACACGTTCGCAGTCGAAATAGCCGGCGCGGGATGTCACGTCGTGCACTGCTGCTATTCCTCGCTGTCGGAGTGGCGTGGGGAATTCCCTACTATTTCATTGCCGTAGCCAATCACTCGTTCAGCACGCCGAGCATCGTGTGGTTGCGGGTCACGATCGGCGCGGCGATTCTGCTCCCCATCGTGATTTTCCGGGGAGATCTTCGTGAAACCCTGAAGAACTGGCGAGGAGTTCTGTTGTTCGCCACTCTCGAGATGGTGGGCCCCTGGTACCTCATCACCGAGGCCGAGAGAACGACGGCGAGTAGCTTCGCCGGGCTCATGATGACCACAATCCCCTTTATCGCCGCGTTCATCACGGGAACCTTCCTCGGTGATCGCGCGGCTCGGCACCCCGCCACCATCACCGGGTTGATTCTCGGTTTTGTGGGTGTTTTCGCCCTGGTCGGTATCGATGCGCTGAGCGGCGTACTCGAGATTGGCCCTGTGTTGATGCTGGCGTTTTCGGCGGTGTGCTACGCGATTGCACCAATCGTCGCCGGGCGAACCATGCCCACCATGTCCGGGTTGTCGCTCAGCGCGGTCTCTCTCGCAATGGTGTCCATCATCTATGCCCCATTCGCAGCGTTCACGTTGCCGGCCGACCTTGCCCGCGGGCCGGCGTTGGACGGATGGACTGCAATTATCGTTCTCGGCGCGGTGAGTTCCGCAATTGCCTTCGTACTGTTTTTCGCGCTCATCAAGCACGTCGGTCCCCGTCGCGCGACACTCATCACGTATCTCAACCTCTTGGTCGCGTCGATACTGGGGATCGTGTTTCTGGACGAGCCGCTCACCGCGGGAATTGCAATCGGGTTACCCCTGGTGGTTGCGGGTTCCTACCTTGCCGGGCGCAATCGGTCGGAGATTCAGGGCACCGTCATCGGTTCGTTCCGTCGCCGACGAACACGACGGTAGCGGTTAGACCCGAGCCCGATGGGCCGGGTGCGAGAGCAACCGTTCCGCGTCCCAGCTCGGCGAGGTGCTTGACGATCGCCAATCCCAAACCGCTTCCGTCGGTGGTGGAATCCGCCCTCCAAAACCGGTCAAAAGCCCGCTCGCGCTGCTCGGGCGTCATTCCCGGCCCGGCGTCCACCACTGTCAATTCGACGTCGCGCACCAGCGGGCGGACGCGAACGAGGACGGCGGTTCCCGCGGGGCTATGCCCAATGGCATTGTCGACGAGGTTATCCACGATCTGTTCAACCGCTCCGCCGATCGCCAGAGCGGGGGCGCTTGCGGGTCCGTCGTAGGCAATCGTGATGTTCTGTTCCTCGGCGAGTGCTCGCCAGTTGTCGACTCGATCACGTGCGATCGTGGCGATATCGACCGGTATCGGTTCGGTCGAGCCCCCGTCTGATCGCGCAATGGACAGCAAGCCTTCGACAATTGTCGTGAGTCGTTCCACCTCGATTTCGGCGTCGCGCAATCGGTCCGCCGCGCGAGCGGAATCCGACTCCAGCGCTTCGCGGGCGCTTTCAATCCTGAGGAGCAACGCCGTGAGCGGGGTGCGAAGTTGGTGCGAGGCATCCGAGGCAAAGGCTCGCTGCTGTCGGATCAGGGAATCAAGCTTGGTCGCCATGGTGTTGAAGGCGACGGCGAGACTGCGGACTTCGTGGGGACCGTCGGTTTCCGACAACGAGCCGGAAAAGTCCCCGTTCGCCAACGCGTTCGCTTGAGCCTCGACCCGCCGAATCGGGCGGATGACAACGCCCGACACGACGAACGCAAGCAGCACCGAAAGCGCGAGGGCCGCACCCGCAACCCACCAGAGAAACAGCGTTTTCTCGGCCACGGACTGGTCGATTTCACCACTGGGGAAACTGAGCCGGACGGCGCCGTAGATGGAGGATCCATTAATGATGGGAACCGAAACGTAGACAAGGTTGGACTGGAGAGTATCCGACCAGCGCTCGCCCGAGGTGACATTCCCAAGCAACGACTGGGCAATCTCTGGGCGGTTCGTGAAATCTGTTCCGACAGCCAGCTCGACCGGGTCACTCGTCAGAACACCGATGCCATCCCGATCGACCACGATGACCTGCGTGTTGCCCTGTTCCGCGTATCGGTTTACAAGCGCCACAAGGGTTGGGTCCATGTTTCCGGTGGTTTCGACCAGTCGCTCCACGCGAGAGCCCAGCACGAACGCGTCGCGTTCGTATTCGGTAATAATTCGTGCCTGCTCGGATTCGGCGACATAATTCAACACCACCGCCCCCTGAGCGGCGAGCAACGTCGCGCTCACTCCGACGATGGATAAGAGAAAGAGGCGTCTCACGACACGCTCCTCACGGTGAATCCAACCCCTCGCACCGATTCGACCCACTTCGGGTCACCGAGTTTCTTGCGGATGCTGGCGACGTGGGCGTCGAGAGTTTTGGTGGTGCCGTACCAGGTGGTCTCCCAGACGTCTCGGAGAATGTCGGCTCGTCGAAAGGCCGTCCCCGGCTCACGAGCGAGGTAGGCCAACAGGTCAAACTCTTTGGGTGTGAGAGCAACCGATTTTTCGTTCACCGAAACCGTTCGAGTTTTGGTGTCAATGACGAGGGAGCCGACCTCGAGGTGTGTGATGGGTGCGACGGAGCCCGTTGCTCGTCTCATCACCGCGTGGATGCGTGCGACAAGTTCTTTGATACCAAATGGTTTGACCACGTAGTCGTCGGCGCCCATGTCAAGAACCGTCACGCGGTCCATCTCTGTTTCACGGGCACTCACAACGATGATGGGCACGTGCGAAAAACTCCGGATTAACCGACAGACCTCAGTGCCATCCATATCGGGTAAACCGAGATCCAAGATCACCGTTGTTACTCCGCCGGCCCGGACCTTCGCAATTGCTTCGCTTGCGAGAACCACGTGTTTGACGTCGTAATCATTCGCGCGGAGACCTTCGATTACCGCGTCGGCGATCGAGCGATCGTCTTCGACAAGCAGAACTGTCATACAACGAGAGTGCCACGAATCTGCACAATTCGTGGTTGTTTCACGTGGAACGCCCGATAACCTTGGACGTTTCTTTACCAAACTACGTTTTTTCCGCCGCGTGGACGGGCGATGATGAGGACATGAACATACAAGGACCACTTCTCCTCCTGGGCATGACCGCGACCACCACGGTTGGCCTGGGCACCGTCGCCGTCAACACCGGCGCTGTCAATATCGATGATGTGTCGGGGCTGCTTGCCCAGACCGTCCCGGCGGTTTCGGGCACAACGGCCGGTCAAGGCGTTGCGCTGGCACTGCCCGACTCTCCCTCGGTGACCTCCGAAAGCGCCGGGTCACTCCCCGCGGACGCTGCCGTGGAACCAGCTGTCGACGGATCGGCCACGGAAACGCACGGCGGATCCGGCGGCACGAACTCGGGCAACAATCACGGAAACAGTTCGGGATCGTCGGGCGGTTCTGGTGAGTATGAGGACGAAGACGAAGACGAAGACGAAGACGAAGACGAAGACGAAGACGAAGACGAAGACGAAGACG
>CANKTR010000035.1 GCA_947486475.1 Microbacteriaceae bacterium
GGCGCGGGAAAAGCGGGGGTCATCCGTCCACAGGAACGACGAACGGGGTGAACCCGAAGGCCCACCCCGGTCGCGAGTGCAGGTTTAGTACTCGGTTTGGAAACCCGACGCGTCGTACGACGCCGAGTTGAAGGACTCCATGTCCGCGTAAGTGAACGCGTCCTCCGAGAAGCCACCGACAGTGAAGTGGCGCTGCGGGTACTTGCGGTCGGCTTCGTCCACGTTGGCCGTGATGTCGACACCGCGGTACTTCGCGAGTCCAGTACCGGCCGGGATGAGCTTTCCGATGATGACGTTTTCCTTGAGACCGATGAGCGGGTCGGACTTGCGCTCGAGGGCCGCCTGCGTAAGTACGCGGGTGGTTTCCTGGAACGACGCGGCCGACAGCCACGACTCGGTCGCGAGCGACGCCTTGGTGATTCCGAGCAGCTCGGCGCGCGCGGTGGCGGGCTTGGCTCCGCGGGCAACCGCGTCGCGGTTGATCGCACGGAAACGGATGTTGTCGACGAGTTCTCCCGGAACGAGTTCCGTGTCTCCCTGATCGACGATGGACACCATGCGCAGCATCTGACGAACGATGACTTCGATGTGCTTGTCGTGAATCGGGACACCCTGCGACAGGTAAACGCCCTGAACGCCCTCGACGAGGTGAGTCTGGACTTCGCGCAGTCCGCGGACTCGAAGGACGTCCTTCGGGTCGAGCGTTCCGACGAAGAGTTGCGTTCCGACCTCGACGTGCGAACCGTCTTCGACCAGAAGAACAGCGTTCTTCAGGATCGTGTACGAGTACGCGTCGTCTCCGTTGTCCGGGGTCAGAATCAGCTTGCGCTGTGCTCCCGACTCGTCCACGGCAACGCGACCGGTTGCGTCCGCGATCGGGCTCGCACCCTTGGGGGTACGCGCCTCGAACAGTTCGGCGACACGAGGAAGACCCTGTGTGATGTCAACGGCCGACGCGGAACCACCCGTGTGGAAGGTACGCATCGTGAGTTGAGTTCCGGGTTCACCGATCGACTGCGCCGCGATGATTCCGACCGCTTCTCCGAGGTCGACGGTCTTACCCGTCGCCATCGAGCGGCCATAGCACGCGCCACACACACCCTTCGTCGACTCACAGGTGAGCGGCGAACGAACGACAACTGCGGTGACACCGGCAGCGACGAAGTCCCTGATGGTCTGGCGGCCGATGTCGGTTCCGGCTTCGGCGATGACCTTGCCTTTGCCGTCCAGTGCGTCCGCGGCGAGCGTGCGAGCAAAGACGAGGTTTTCGACATTGTCCGCGGCGACCCCGTCGGTTGCGATGGTGAACGGAAGACCCTTGGTCGTCGTGCAGTCTGCTTCACGAATGATGACGTCCTGCGACACATCGACAAGACGACGCGTGAGGTAACCCGAGTCGGCCGTGCGAAGCGCCGTGTCGGCGAGTCCCTTACGGGCACCGTGGGTGGCGATGAAGTACTCGGCGACCGACAGTCCCTCGCGGTACGAGTTCTTGATCGGGGTCGAAATGATCTGACCCTTCGGGTTGGCGACGAGTCCACGCATTCCGGCGATGTTGCCGACCTGCAACCAGTTTCCTCGGGCACCCGAGGTGACCATGCGGTTGATGGTGTTGTAGCCCTTCGACATTTCCGCCTTCAGCGCCGCCAAAACCTCGACGTTCGCTTCGGTCCAAATTCCGATGAGTTCCTTATGGCGCTCGAGTTCCGAGATGAGACCCTTTTCGAACTGTCCGTCGACCTTCGCGGCCAACTTCTCGTGCTTCTCGATGATGGTCTTTTTCTCTTTCGGAGACACGACGTCGCTCAGTGCGACAGTGACACCGGAACGGGTCGCCCAGTGGAAACCGGCGTCCTTGAGGGCGTCGAGCGTGGTCGCGACGATTACCTTCGGGTACTTTTCGGCGAGAACCTCGACGATTTCGGTGATGACTACCTTGTCGGCGACATCCGTCACGTACGGGAAGTCCGCCGGAAGCAGACCGTTGAAGATCGCCTTTCCGAGAGTCGTCTCGAATGCTGCGCCGTCGGCGAAGCCTTCCGGTTCGGTGCCCTTCGCAAACACCACACCGGGAACGCGGATTTTGATTTTCGCGTTGATGTGGAGCTGCTTCAGGTCAAACGCCATGAGGCCTTCCGAGACGCTTCCGAAGACGCGTCCCTCGCCCGCAACGCCGGAGCGCTCGGAGGTGAGGTGGTGAAGACCGATGATCATGTCCTGGGTCGGAACCGTAACCGGCTTGCCGTCCGAGGGCTTGAGGATGTTGTTCGACGCGAGCATGAGAACGCGCGCTTCGGCCTGGGCCTCGAGCGACAGCGGGACGTGAACGGCCATCTGGTCACCGTCGAAGTCGGCGTTGAACGCAGCACAGACGAGGGGGTGAAGCTGGATTGCCTTGCCCTCGACGAGCTGCGGTTCGAACGCCTGGATTCCGAGACGGTGAAGCGTTGGTGCGCGGTTCAGCAGAACCGGGCGGTCACGGATGATTTCTTCGAGCTCGCCCCAGACTTCGGGGTACGCGCGCTCGACGGCCCGCTTCGCGCTCTTGATGCTCGACGCGAGGCCCTTGTCCTGCAACTGCTTGATGACGTACGGCTTGAACAGTTCGAGCGCCATCTGCTTGGGCAGTCCACACTGGTGAAGCTTCAGCTGCGGTCCGACCACGATGACGGAACGACCCGAGTAGTCGACGCGCTTTCCGAGAAGGTTCTGACGGAAACGCCCCTGCTTGCCCTTGAGCATGTCGGACAGTGACTTCAGTGCGCGGTTTCCCGTGCCGGTCACGGGACGTCCACGACGCCCGTTGTCGAACAACGCGTCCACCGCTTCTTGCAGCATGCGCTTTTCGTTGTTCTTGATGATCTGCGGAGTCATCTGCTCGTCGAACCGCTTGAGGCGGTTGTTGCGGTTGATGACGCGACGGTAGAGGTCGTTGAGGTCCGACGTCGCGAAACGTCCACCATCCAACTGCACCATCGGGCGAAGGTCCGGCGGGATCACGGGAATCACGCGCAACACCATTGCCTCCGGCAACGGAACGTCACGGGGGTCCTGACCGGCGGGAACGAGGAACGAGTTGACGACGCGGAGGCGCTTGATTGCCCGAACCTTTCGCTGACCTTTGCCGTTCGTGATTTCGTCGCGAAGAACTTCGGCTTCCGCCTTGAGCTTTTCGCGGTCGTTCTTGCCGAGGTCCTTCAGTACGTGCTCGATCGCTTCGGCACCCATGAGCGCGGTGAAGTAGGTCTCGTCGAGAGTCGTCTTGTCCGGGTCGGTGTTGCCCTTGAAGTGGTCCACGAGGAAACGGAACTCGGTGTCGTCGGCCCACAGTCCACCCTGCTTGAGTGAACGGAACGAATCCCAGGCGCGCTGCCAACGCGCAATGTCATCGTCAAACGACTTGCGGATGTTGGCAATTTCGCGCTCGGCCAGTTCCTTCGCCTTGCGCTTGACGTCCGCTTTCGCCTCTTCGGCTTCGAGCTTCGCGAGTTCGTCCTCGAGTTCTTTCTGACGGTCAGCGATGTCTTCGTCGCGTACCTTTTCGTAGTCACGAATCTCGGTCTGGACCTGCTTCTCGATGGCCGGCATGTCTTCGTGCATGCGTGTTTCGTTGACACTCGTCACCATGTACGCGGCGAAATAGATGACCTTTTCTAGGTCTTTCGGCGCCATGTCGAGGAGGTAGCCAAGACGGCTGGGCACGCCCTTGAAGTACCAGATGTGGGTGACCGGAGCGGCGAGCTCGATGTGGCCCATGCGCTCGCGGCGAACGGCCTGTCGGGTAACCTCGACGCCGCATCGCTCACAGGTGACTCCCTTGAAGCGAACGCGCTTGTACTTGCCACAGGCGCACTCCCAGTCCTTGGACGGACCGAAGATCTGTTCTCCGAAGAGACCGTCTTTCTCGGGCTTCAGGGTGCGGTAGTTGATGGTCTCGGGCTTCTTCACTTCACCGCTCGACCACGACCGAATCTGTTCGTTCGTAGCGAGCTTGATGCGAATTTTCTCAAAGGATGTTGCGTCGAGCACTTTTTTCTCTTCCGTATTTTCCGATAGTCAGTTCTGGGGGGTGCCTATTCGGCGAAGTCCACTGCGGCGGACTCTTCGCGGGCGATGTTGACACCCAACGATGCGGTAGCGCGATCGGCGTCATCCGCCGTGTCACGAAGGTTGACCGGGTTCTCGGCAGCGTCGAGAACTTCGACGTTGAGTCCGAGAGACTGCATCTCCTTCATGAGGACCTTGAACGATTCGGGGATTCCGGGTTCCTGAATGTTGAGTCCCTTGACAATCGCTTCGTACACCTTGACGCGACCGGCGATGTCGTCCGACTTGATGGTGAGAAGCTCTTGCAGAGCGTACGAGGCACCATAGGCTTCGAGCGCCCACACCTCCATCTCGCCGAATCGCTGTCCACCGAACTGCGCCTTGCCACCCAGCGGTTGCTGCGTGATCATCGAGTACGGACCGGTCGAACGAGCGTGAATCTTGTCGTCGACGAGGTGGTGCAACTTGAGGATGTACATGTAGCCGACCGAAATCGGGTCGTCGAACTTTTCGCCGGTGCGGCCGTCGAACAACACGGCCTTTCCGGACGAGCCGATGAGTTGCTTGCCGTTCGCACGGGGCAACGTCGATTCGAGAAGACCAGCGATTTCGATTTCGCTCGCGCCGTCGAACACCGGCGTCGCCACCTTGGTTCCGGGGGCGATTTCGCGCGCTTCCTCGGGCAGGAACTTCGCCCAATCCGGGTTTCCGTTGACCTTCCAGCCCTGCTTAGCGGCCCATCCGAGGTGAAGTTCGAGCACCTGTCCGAAGTTCATTCGACCGGGAACACCGAGTGGGTTGAGGACCACATCGACGGGTGTTCCGTCTTCGAGGAACGGCATGTCTTCGACCGGCAGGATCTTGGCGATAACACCCTTGTTTCCGTGGCGACCAGCGAGCTTGTCCCCTTCGGAGATCTTGCGCTTTTGGGCGATGTAGACGATGACCTTTTTGAGGACGCCGTTTCCGAGTTCGTCGTCTTCGTCGTCAGCGTTAAAGATCTTGACATTGATGACCGTTCCGTGCTCGCCGTGCGGGACGCGGAGCGACGAGTCGCGGACTTCCTTGCCCTTTTCGGCGAAGATCGCGCGCAGCAGTCGTTCCTCGGCGGTCAGTTCGGTTTCACCCTTCGGCGTGATGCGGCCGACGAGGATGTCGCCGGAGCGAACCTCGGCACCGATTCGAACGATTCCTTCTTCGTCGAGGTGAGCGAGGCTTTCCTGCGACTGGTTCGGAATGTCACGGGTGATTTCCTGTGGCCCGAGCTTGGTGTCTCGCGCATCGACGTCGTACTCCTCGATGTGAATCGAGGACAGTGTGTCGTCCTTGACGAGGTTCTGGCTGAGGATGATCGCGTCTTCGAAGTTGTGACCCTCCCACGACATGAACGCCACGAGGAGGTTCTTACCGAGTGCGAGTTCACCGTTTTCGGTCGCGGGACCGTCGGCGAGGACACCGCCCTTGACGACTTTGTCCCCTTCCGAGACGACGAGGCGGTGGTTGAAGTTCGTCCCTTGGTTGGAGCGTTCGAACTTCCGAAGCACATATTCCGACGAGACGGGAATCTTGTTCTTCGTCCCGGCAATGAGTTCGCCACCCTTGTCGTTGAGCACCGTGACGTGGTCGCCCGAGACCTCGGCGACGACACCGGCGTAGTCGGCGATGAGCACGTCGCCCGCGTCTACCGCGGCGAACGACTCCATACCGGTTCCGACAATCGGGGCCTCCGACCGCAGGAGCGGAACAGCTTGACGCTGCATGTTGGCCCCCATGAGGGCGCGGTTTGCGTCATCGTGTTCGAGGAACGGGATGAGAGACGTCGCAATCGACACCATCTGGCGCGGTGAGACGTCCATGTAGTCGACGCGGTTCGCGGGAACGGTGTCGACCTCTCCGCCCTTGATTCGAACGAGAACGCGTTCTTCGGCGAGAGTTCCGTCTTCTTTCACGGGAGCGCCGGCCTGTGCGACGATGTGCTCGTCTTCGTCACTCGCGGTGAGATAGTCGATCTTGTTGGTGACCTTGCCGTTGACGACCTGTCGGTACGGAGTTTCGATGAAGCCGAACGCGTTGATTCGCGCGAACGACGCGAGCGAACCGATCAGACCGATGTTCGGGCCTTCCGGGGTTTCGATCGGGCACATGCGTCCGTAGTGCGAGGGGTGGACGTCACGAACTTCGACGCCCGCGCGCTCACGCGACAGTCCACCCGGTCCGAGCGCCGACAAACGACGCTTGTGGGTGAGTCCCGCGAGGGGGTTGTTCTGGTCCATGAACTGTGACAACTGCGAGGTTCCGAAGAACTCTTTGACTGCAGCGGTCACGGGACGGATGTTGATTAGCGTCTGGGGCGTAATGGCCTCGACGTCCTGGGTCGTCATGCGCTCGCGAACGACACGCTCCATTCGCGACAGACCCGTGCGAATCTGGTTCTGAATCAGTTCACCGACGGCGCGAATTCGGCGGTTGCCGAAGTGGTCGATGTCATCGGTTCCCAACGGGATTTCGACGTTCTTGCCGTTGCGCTTGCCCGGCATCGTGGTCTTGCCCTCGTGAAGTGCGATGAGGTAACGAATCGTCGCCTTGATGTCGTCGAGCGTGAGAACGGACGAGCCGACGGGAAGTTCGAGCCCCAACTTACGGTTGAGCTTGTACCGGCCCACCTTCGCGAGGTCGAAGCGCTTCGAGTTGAAGAAGAAGTTGTCGAGGAGCGACCGCGCCGCTTCGAGCGCGACCTGCTCGCCCGGACGGAGCTTCTTGTAGATGTCCTTGAGCGCGTCTTCGGCCGTGAGGATGTTGTCGTGGCTGAGGGTTTCCTCCATCGTGTACGAGCCAGCGAATTCCTTCACGATCTCTTCCCGGGTCATACCGAGGGCCTTGAGGAAAACGGTCACCGACTGGCGACGCTTGCGGTCGATGCGAACACCGATCTGGTCGCGCTTGTCGATTTCGAATTCGAGCCACGCACCGCGGCTGGGGATAACGCGGCAGGAATACAGGTCTTTGTCGGTTGTCTTGTCGTCAACCTTTTCAAAATAGACGCCGGGGCTGCGGACGAGCTGGGACACAACGACACGCTCGGTGCCGTTGATGACGAAGGTGCCCTTCGGAGTCATGAGCGGGAAATCCCCCATGAATACGGTCTGGGTCTTGATTTCACCCGTGTCGTGGTTCATGAACTCGGCTTCGACATAGAGGGGAGCGGCGTAGGTCTTGCCGCGTTCCTTGCACTCGTCGAGCTCGTACTTCTTGTCTTCCAGGTACGGGTTCGTGAACGACAACTGCATGCGGTCGTTCTCGATCGGCGAAATCTCTTCGAAGATTTCTTCGAGTCCGGAACGAACGTCCGAACCATCGGACCCGATCAGCCAGTCGAAACTTTCGGTTTGAAGAGCGAGGAGGTCCGGAACGGTGAGCGCGTCGGTCACCTTGGCAAACGACACTCGACTAGCGTCGCGTCCGGTCCCCTGGTTTTTCTTCTTAACAGCCACAGATATGTCCTTTGCGGGCGGGGCCCTTGATACAGTGTGTGAACGTGGGGAAGCGCCATGAACCCGCCACTATTTACGGGTGAGCCGACGAACCTCGATATGAACGCCGAGCAGAATGAAGCGCAACTCGCTACGTTACACGCTTTTGGGTGGTTTGTAAAGTTTCAAATTGGTAACAATTACACGGCGCTGTTTCCGGCGCAGAGCGGGTGAGGATAGCGACGTGACCGAGCCCTTCACGAAACGCCTCGCCGGCAGCGGACTCATCGCCAGTTTGCAGCCCGACGCGTGGCGCCCCGGCAGTTGGATTTTGTCTATCGACGACACCCCCCAATCTCACATCGACCTCGCCGACCCGACGGCGTTGCACTTCGACTACATCGCCCGAATGGGACACATCATCGACGCCGCGTTCCCCGCCGGGGCCGCAATCACCGCTCTTCATCTCGGGGCGGGGGGTCTTACTCTGCCCCGATACGTTTCTGCGACCCGATCGGGTTCGCGCCAACAGGTTGTCGAAGTCGAACGGGACCTGATTGATTTCGTGCGCGAACACTGCCCGCTGCCACGGAGCGCGTCGATTCGCTGTCGCTACGGCGATGCGCGTGACGTCATGGAAGCACTGCCGAAAGGACTTCTCGGACAGGTCGATCTGGTCGTCGTGGACGTCTTTCACGGGGCGCGAACTCCGGCACACGTGACCAGCGTCGAGTTTTACACCGCCGTCAAGGCGTTGCTCACCCCGACCGGGGTCGTCGTCGCGAACGTGACGGACGGTCCACCCATGGCGTTCGCCCGCGGACAACTCGCGACGATTCGGTTTGTCTTCGGCGATGCCTTCGCCATCGCCGAGCAGGGGGTCGTGAACGGCAAACGCTTTGGCAATGTTGTCATCGCCGCGAAGTGCGATGGAAATGTCCCGGCGTGGGTGTCGACACTCGCGGGCAAGGGTCCGCACCCGACCGCGCTCATTGCGGGACCGGAAGCCCAAGTCTGGTCGGCGAGCGCCGCCATCGTGACGGACAACACCGCGACACCGTCGCCCCCACCTGCGCGCAACCTGTTTCGATCGTGACGAGTGCCTAGGCTGGGACGGTGGCCGACCTCGTTTCCGTTCAGTATCTCGCCGAGAGGTTGA
>CANKTR010000036.1 GCA_947486475.1 Microbacteriaceae bacterium
GCGATTCGTGCGGCGACCTCGCGGGGAACCATTTCTACGATGACGGCGAAGGCTCCCGCCCGCTCGATCGCGCGTGCGTCGTTCATCACATTGTCGGCATCGTTGCCGCGTCCCTGGACGACGTGGCCGCCAAGGCCGTGTTCGCTCTGTGGTGTGAAACCGATGTGGGCCATAACGGGGACTCCCGCGCCAACAATTCGCGCGATGTGCTCTTCGACGCGCACACCGCCCTCGAGTTTCACCGCGTGTGCTCCGGCTTCCTTCATGAATCGAATGGCGGTATCAAGCGCCTGGTCGGGATTGTTTTCATACGAACCGAACGGCAGATCCGCAACCACTAAAGCCCGGCGTGCGCCGCGGACGACGCCGCGTACCAGCGGCAGAAGTTCGTCGACGGTGACGCTGACCGTCGAATCGTAGCCAAACACGACGTTGGCGGCGCTGTCGCCGACCAACAAGAAATCAATACCCGCTTCGTCGAAAATCTGCGCGGTGAGAAAGTCATACGACGTGAGCCCCGTGATGGGGTGCCCGTTGAGTTTGGCCTGAGCGAAATGGCGAGTTCGCACTCGCTTCTGGGCCTCGGTGGACATTCCTTTAGCCTAAGCCCGGGGTAAGGCGCATCGTGATGGGCAGACGTCGCTCTCGACCGAACGCCATGCGAGTGATGCGCGGACCTATCGCGCCCTGCCGACGCTTCCACTCGGCGCCGGTAATCAAACCAGCGACGCGTTCCACCGTCGCGCGGTCGAAACCGTGGGACACCACGGTGTCAATGGAGTCTCGTTTACTGACGAGGTGCTCGAGTATCGCATCGAGCACTTCGTAGGGCGGCAGTGAATCCTGGTCCGTTTGGTCGGGGCGCAGTTCGGCGCTCGGCGGTTTCGTAATCGAATTCTCGGGTATCGGGGGTGTTTCGCCGCGTGCGGAGGCGACCGAATTCCGCCACCGCGCCAAATCCCACACGAGGGTCTTGAAGACGTCCTTGAGTGGCGCGTATCCGCCGACCGAATCGCCGTAGATCGTGGAATAGCCGACGGCGACTTCGGACTTATTGCCCGTCGACAGCACCAGGTGTCCGTGCTGATTGCTGAGGGACATGAGCACCATGCCCCGAGCGCGCGCCTGAATGTTCTCGGCCGCCAGCCCGCTCAAATTCAACTCGCGTTCGAACGGTTCAACCAGCCCCGCGATGGGGTGGGTGTCGTAGTGGCAACCAAGGTTCGTGGCGAGTGCGTGTGCGTCATCTTTTGAACCGTCACTTGAATACTGCGACGGCATCGAGACGCCAAACACCCGTTCGGCACCGATCGCATCCGCCGCGATGGTCGCACACACGGCGCTGTCAATTCCGCCGCTCAGTCCGAGGACGATCGACGGGAATCCGTTTTTCAGCGTGTAGTCCCGAACTCCGAGAACCAGCGCGTTCCACGTGGCTTCGATGTCGGGAAGATCCAGTGCCACGGAGGGCGTGATGGTGTCGCTCGGTTCGGTGAGCGGAATGCCGTCACCGGCGAGACCGGTACCGGTGATGTCGATGAGTTCCAGTGCGGACGTGAAAAGGGGTGCCCGCAGAAGTACCGTTCCCTCGGCATCGAGCACGGCGCTGTCTCCGTCAAACACGAGGTCGTCTTGACCCCCGACCGCGTTGACATACACAACCGGCGCGCGAAACTCGAGTGCGCGGGTGCGCAGGAGCGGAAACCGAGTTTCGTCTTTCGCCATGTCAAACGGCGAGGCGTTGATGATCACGACAACGTCGAGGTCGAGTTTCGCGAGTTCGGATACGGGGCCGTCGTCTCGCCAGAGGTCCTCGCAAATTAGGAAACCGGTCGCGACCCCACCGAGGTTCAGGATGAGGGTGCCTTCGCCGGGAACGAAGATTCGTTCTTCGTCGAACACAGAATAGGTCGGAAGGTGGCGTTTCGCATAGGTTGCGACGACGCGGCCCTGGGACAGGACAGCGAGTGAATTGTGGGCCCGTGCTCCGCCGAACTCTTCCTCCGTGGCGCGCTCCACAAACCCTACGACCACGATGGCGTCGCCGAAACCGTCGGCGGCGATTCGTTCTGCCAGTGCAGTCACACCGAGTTCCGACTGGCGTATGAAATCGGAACTCGAGGCGAGATCCTCCACGGGATAGCCCGTAACGGACAATTCGGGGGAGACAATCACGCGGGCGCCCCGTCCGTGGGCGTCTCGAACCGCCTCGAGAATCGCCAGTGAATTGCCGGTGACGTCACCCACAATGGGGTTCAACTGGGCGAGGGCGAATCGAATTCTCGACATAACAAGTAGCCTAGTAGCGCAGGGAAAGTGGCGAAGGAGTCCCATGGACAAGCAACAGGAGTTTGTGCTCCGCACCATCGAGGAACGCGGTGTTAAGTTCGTTCGACTGTGGTTCACCGACGTGTCGGGAACACTGAAGAACGTTGCGTTGGCGCCCGCTGAGGTCGAGGGAGCATTCGCCGAGGGACTGGGTGTGGACGGGTCGTCCGTCGAAGGATTGACGCGAGTGTACGAAGCGGATGTTCTGTTGCACCCCGACCCCACGACCTTTCAGGTCCTCCCGTGGCGGGGTCAAGTGGACCCGACCGCGCGCATGTTTTGCGACATCACGACACCGGACGGACAAGCGGCCGCAACCGACCCGCGGTACGTCCTGCGCCGCACCCTCGCGAAAGCGGCAGAGCGCGGGTTCACCTTCTATACGCACCCCGAAATCGAGTTCTACCTGTTCAAGGACAACAATCAGGAAAACCCCATTCCCGTGGACGAGGCAGGGTATTTCGACAACGTTCCCGGCGGAACGGCTCACGATTTCCGCCGAAACGCGGTGCGCCACCTCGAAGATCTCGGAATCTCGGTCGAGTTTTCGCACCACGAAGCGGGACCGGGGCAGAACGAAATCGACCTCCGCTACGCCGATGCGTTGACAACCGCGGACAATATCCAGACCTTCCGAACCGTTGTGAAAGAGGCGGCGATCGAGCAAGGCGTGTACGCCACCTTCATGCCGAAACCGCTTGCGCATCACCCCGGCAGCGGCATGCACACTCACCTGTCGCTGTTCGAGGGGGACGCCAACGCGTTTTTCGACCCGAGCAAGCCCTACCAACTCTCGACGATCGGTCGACAATTCATGGCGGGAATCCTCACCCACGCACACGAATTCACTGCGATCACGAACCAGTTTGTCAACTCATACAAGCGCCTCTGGGGTGGCGGTGAGGCCCCGCCGTTCATCACGTGGGGTCACAACAACACGTCAGCGCTGGTCCGTGTTCCGATGTACAAGCCGGGCAAGGAACAATCGGTTCGAATCGAATACCGAGGACTCGACTCGGCGGCCAACCCCTACCTCGCGTATTCCGTGCTCCTCGCTGCAGGGCTCAAGGGAATCGAGGAGGGGTACGAACTTCCCGCCGAAGCCGAGGGGGACATCGCGAGCCTCACCGCAATCGAACGTCGTGCGCTCGGTTACCGGCCGTTACCCGAGAACCTCCACCGAGCGCTTCACTACATGGAGGAAAGTGAATTGGTCGCCGAGACGTTGGGCGAGCAGGTGTTCACCTTTTTCCTTCGCAACAAGCAAGCCGAGTGGAACGCCTACGGTCGCCAAGTGACGCCGTGGGAGCTGGACACGAACTTCCGCCAGTTGTAGGCATGGCCGCCGAGAGACGTCTGACGGACCTTGCCCGCATCGGGTTTGTTGACCTGTCGCTCGCTCGCGACGAATTAACCCGTCGCGGGTTCGAACCGGAGTGGTTCGCGGTTGCCGCGAGTCCCGACAAGGCGCTGCGTTGGCTCGGGCGACTGATCGACGCCCACCCCACAACGACCGACACACTGACGGATGGTCACGCTCGAGAGCATCTCCTTCGAATCATCGGACTGAGTGATGGGCTGGCGGAATTTTTGGTTCGAAAACCGGGTGCCCTTGCGCGGGTGGTCCCGCCTGATTCGCTCCCCACCGCACAGGATTATGTCCGAGCGTTTCGCGACACCGACTCGGTTGACGACATTCGGTACCGCTATCGCGAGCAACTCGTCACAATTACGGCCTGGGATCTGGCTCAACCAGACCCGGCAGCGGTTTTCGATCGTGTCGGGGAGGCGCTAGCGGATCTCGCGGGCGCGGTGTTGTCCGCCGCGGTGGTGCGCGCACAGCACGACACAGCGGCTCCGCCAGAACTCATTGCCGGCACTCGGCTCGCGGTTATCGGGATGGGGAAAGCGGGTGGTCGAGAACTCAACTATCTGTCCGACGTCGACGTGATCTTCGTGTCGGATGCGGTTGACGTCGATCCGGGCGACGCCGTTGAATTGGCGACCAAGTGGGCCCGCGCGATCGTCCAGACAACGTCGGAACCGGGGCTCGAACCACCACTGTGGGAATTGGACACCAACCTGCGCCCCGAAGGAGCGAAGGGTGCTCTTGTTCGCACCCTCGAGTCCCACCTTGCTTATTACGAGCGGTGGGCTGAAAACTGGGAATTCCAAGCTCTCCTCAAGGCCCGTCCACTCGCGGGCGATGCGGACCTGGGGGAGCGCTACCTGAGCGCGGTAAACGAATTCACCTGGTCCAGTTCGAGCCGCGACGGATTCGTCGAGTCGGTGCAGCGAATGCGCGAGCGGGTTTCCGACAATATTCCGGCCGACGAGCGAGACATCCAGATCAAATTGGGTCCTGGCGGTCTGCGGGACATCGAGTTCACGGTGCAGTTGCTGCAACTTGTCCACGGAAAAGACGACCCTTCGGTCCGAAGCCGGAACACGTTGTCCGCGATTGCGGAACTGTCCGACGCCGGATATGTGGGGCGACCCGAAGCCACAAGCTTTTCCGAGCATTACCGACAGTTGCGGGTACTCGAACACCGTGTACAACTCGTGTCGCTGCGCCGAACTCACCTCATGCCGCGCGAACTGGATACGGTCCGAACGATTGCGCGTTCCTCCGGACTCGCCGAAACAGCGGAAGGGCTCTTGGCCCGATGGGAGGAGATCAAGCGCGATGTGCGTTCACTTCACGAGCGCCTGTTTTATCGCCCGCTTCTCTCGGCGGTAGCCACACTCCCGGGTGAGGGGCTCGCCCTTTCCAGCGAACAGGCCGAGGCTCGGCTTCGTGCCAGCGGATTCAGTGACCCCGCGAGTGCGCTGCGCCACATCGCGGCGTTGACGGTCGGTGTTTCCCGCAGCGCAGCGATCCAGCGAAATTTGTTGCCCGTCTTGCTCCATTGGATGTCGGAGGGAACCGATCCCGATGGTGGTCTTGCCTCCTTTCGAATAATCAGTGACTCGCTGGGAGATTCACCGTGGTATCTGCGAATGCTCCGCGACTCCGCCGGAGCGGCACGACGCCTTTCGCTCGTTCTGTCCATGTCCACATTTGTCTCGGCACTGATCGAACGTGTTCCGGATTCGGTGGCATGGCTCGACGACGATGAGTTGTTGAAACCGCGAACACGTTCCGCGCTGAGCGCCGAGTTTGGTGCAACCGACTTGCGCCACAGCAGTGTGGACGATGCGTCCCGCGCAATTCGGTTCGCTCGACGGCGCGAACTACTGCGTGTAGCCCTCGCATCGGTGCTCGGCATCATCACGATCGAAGAGTTGGGGCGGGCGTTGTCCGACATCACCTCGGCGACGCTCCAAGCCCTCGTTGGCCTCGCTGGTCGGGGTTCAAACGGAATCGAGTTCGCGGTGATCGCGATGGGGCGGTTCGGTGGCGAGGAACTCGGGTTCTCGTCCGACACCGACGTGCTGTGGGTGTTTCGCGACTCCGGGGCGGGCGACGACGCTCACGCGGTGGCCGAGAAAATGGTGCACGACATCGCGCGACTCGGCGAGGATGTTCGATTTCCACTCGACCTGGATGCGGGACTGCGCCCCGAGGGCAAAAACGGTCCGCTCGTTCGATCTCTCGACGCCTATCGCGCCTATTACGAAAAGTGGAGTGACATCTGGGAAACCCAGGCATTGGTGCGCGCCCGGCCCGTCGCGGGGGACGAGTCGCTCTGCCGCGATTTTGAGGACATGGCTAACGCGGTGCGCTACACCCGCGAAATTTCCGAGGAGGGAGCGCGCGAAATTCGCCGCATCAAGGCGCGCGTCGAGACGGAACGGCTTCCGTTCGGTGCTGACCCGACGCGCCACACCAAGTTGGGACCGGGCTCGTTGAGCGACGTTGAGTGGCTCGTGCAATTGCTGCAATTGCAACACGGAACGACCCACCCCGCCCTCCGAACACCGGCGACCCTTTCCGCGCTCGACGCGTGTGTGTCGGCGGGAATTGTCGCGGTTGCCGATGGCGCGGCTCTGCGTGAGGCCTGGCTCATTTCGTCGCATATCCGATCCGCGACGACACTGTGTACGTCGCGCGGTTCGGATGTTGTCCCGCTCGATCGCCGCCAGCTCGAGGGAATCGCTCGAATTCTCTCGTATCCCGCCGGACGTGGTGCTGACTTAGAAAACGACTATCTGCGCATCACCCGACGATCGCGACAGGTATTCGAGCGACTGTTTTTCCCCGCTTAATGATGTTGACGCCACCCGAAGATGGCGCCAACACACTGTGTTGTGACTAGCAGGAGAACGTTGTCTCGTATTCAAACGGGTGCGGGCGCTGCGCGGACGGCAAAACCTCCATCGCCCGCTTCATGCTCACCCACTCGTCGATGAGGTCTTTGGTGAAGACATTCCCCTGCAACAGGAATTCGTGATCGTTTTCGAGTGCAATCAACGCCTCGTCCAACGTTCCGGGGACCTGCGGGATCAGCTTCGCCTCCTCGGCCGGGAGTTCGTACAAGTCTTTGTCGACCGGTGCGTGTGGCTCGATCTTGTTGATGACGCCGTCGAGACCCGCCATCATCTGCACGGCGAAGGCGAGGTACGGGTTGCTCGAGGCATCCGGGGCACGGAATTCGATGCGCTTGGCTTTCGGATTGGTGCCGGTGATCGGAATGCGAATCGCGGCCGAACGGTTGCCCGCCGAATACACGAGGTTGACCGGGGCTTCAAAGCCCTTCACCAGTCGCCGATACGAGTTCATGGTCGGGTTGGTGAACGCCAAAATCGCTCCGGCGTGCTTGAGGATGCCGCCGATGTACCAGCGCGCGATGTCCGACAGCCCGGCGTAACCCTTCTCGTCGTAGAACAGCGGCTTGCCGCCAGCCCACAGCGACTGATGGGTGTGCATTCCCGAACCGTTGTCGTTGAAGAGCGGCTTCGGCATGAACGTCGCGACCTTGCCGTGGATGTCGGCCTCGTTCTTGACGATGTACTTGAACTTGAGGAGGTCATCGGCCGACTTGACCATCGTGTCAAAACGGTAGTTGATTTCACACTGTCCCGCGGTTCCCACTTCATGGTGCGAGCGCTCGACGTGCAGACCGGCCGCCGCGAGTTGGAGGCAAATCTGGTCACGCAGGTCGGCGAGCTTGTCGACGGGGCTCACCGGGAAATAGCCGCCCTTGTGCGGGGTCTTGTTGGCGAGGTTTCCGCCCTCTTCCTTACGCCCCGTGTTCCACGCCGCTTCCTCCGAGTCGACCTTGTAGAACGAGGATCCCGACGTCACTTCGTAACGAACGTCGTCGAAGATGAAGAACTCCGCTTCGGGTGCGAAAAACGCGGTGTCCGCGATACCGGTCGAGGCGAGGTACTTCTCGGCCTTCTTGGCGACCTGACGCGGGTCGCGGTGGTAAATCTCGCCGTTTCGCGGGTTGTAGATGTCGAAGATGAGGACGATGGTCTTCTCGACGCGGTATGGGTCGACATAGGCGGTGGTCACGTCGGGAATGAGCTGCAGATCGCTCTCCGCAATCCCTTGAAATCCGGTGATGGACGAGCCGTCAAAGAGCTGGCCGACGGTGAAGAATTCTTCGTCGACGGTGCTCGCGGGAATGTTGAAGTGTTGTTGAACGCCGGGAAGGTCAGTGAACCGAATGTCAAGGAACTTGACGTCTTCCTTCGCGATGTAGTCGAGTACCTCGGCGGGTGTCGTGAACATGGTGTCTCCTGAGGAAATGAGGGGAAGTGCTGTTGTCCCTAAGGTTACCCATGACGTGTTTCGACACGGTCACGTGAATGTTTCCGGAATGTTACGACTTGCGGAAGCGCTAACGAGGTCGCGGTGCCCGCATCTTGGTCGGATCGATACCCTTGGGCATCATCGACGCGGGTGTTTTCGCAATCGAATTCAACCGGTTCGAGACGACCAGAATCTCCTGGCGTCGAATCGAACCTTTGAGCTTGTAGAGCGTGGGGAAGACGTTCTTCAATTGCAGGCCGTCGTCCCCGACGTGCAGAACGTGCACAGGAACACCGGGGACAATCCGGCTCGCTTCTTTACGGGCGTCCTCCAGCAGCGGTGACACACGCGAACGAACGCCTTCCGTGATGAGCACGACGCCGGGACGTCCGACCAAACGATAAACGAGGTCCTGTGACTTGTTCATTCGGATCGGCACTTCCGAGCCTCGCCAGGAACGA
>CANKTR010000037.1 GCA_947486475.1 Microbacteriaceae bacterium
CCGGGAAGGGACGCATCGGACCAGCGGGTGTCGACGTGTGCGTCCTTGATTTTTGACAACGCCAGGTTCACCGCACGGTCGAAAGTGGTGAGACCCGCCGGCGGATCCGGAATCAAGCGACGAATGTCGTCATTCCGAGCCACGACCTCGTTCTTCAAACTAGCGACGAGCCTGCGGGCGAGGGTGTACGGCACGGGGGTCACGAGCCCGACCCAGCCGCTCGACAGTCTCGGCGTGAGAACGGGAACGGGAATGATGATTCGCGGGCGGAGCCCCGCCGCAGCCGCGTAATGCTCCATCATCTCGCGATACGTGAATACGTCGGGTCCACCGATGTCGTAGTCGCCCGAAACGGAATCCGGAAGCGATGCGGCGCCGACGAGGTATCGAAGAACATCCCGAACCGCGATCGGCTGGATGCGCGAATTCACCCACTTGGGGACGGTCATGATGGGGAGGCGCTCGGTCAGATAGCGCAGCATTTCGAATGACGCGGAACCCGAACCGATGACAACTCCCGCGCGCAATTCGATGGTCGGCACACCGCTGTTCTGCAGAATGTCACCGGTGTCGGCGCGTGATTGGAGGTGCGGGGACAGAGTTGAGTCGGCGTCAGCCATTCCGCCGAGGTACACGATTCGCGAGACACCCGCGGCGAGGCATTCTTCGGAAAACAGCGTCGCTACGAGGCGTTCCTCGTCCTCGAAGTTCTGGGGGGACATGAGGGCGTGCAAGAGGTAATACGCGACGTCAACGCCGGCGACCGCCCGCGTGAGGTCGTCGCGGTTCGTGGCATCACCATCGACAACCTCGACCTTGTCAATCCACGGATGGAAGCGCAAGCGCTCGGCGTGGCGTGCCATGACGCGGACGCGATAGCCGTGGGCGAGCAATTCCCGCACGAGCCGTCCACCGATGTAGCCGGTCGCTCCGGTCACGAGGCACAGAGCGGGTAAGCCGCCGTCACTGCGGCGCAGGGCAAGGTCGGAAGTGATTTCACTAGGCACAATTCGATAGTAGAGCGTGCGGTATCGTCGCAGGGTGCCCACGCTCAACATTTCACCCGAGGTCGCCCTCGCCCTCGCGGATAATCGGCCGGTCGTCGCTCTCGAATCGACGATTATTTCGCACGGTCTTCCTCGTCCCCGGAACCGCGAGGCGGCACTCGAGTTCGAACAGATCTTGCGTGACAAGGGCGTGGTTCCTGCAACCGTCGCAGTGATTGATGGAATCCCGACCGTCGGGCTCGACGCCGAAGGGCTCGCGACAATCGCCGACGTCGACATCGCCAAGGCCAGTGTTCGGGATCTTCCCATCCTGTTGGCCAAGGGTTCGAGCGGAGCCACCACGGTCGCCGCCACTGCCCACATCGCGGCGCAGGCCGGAATTCGGGTGTTTGCGACCGGCGGTTTGGGCGGGGTGCACCGCGGAGCGAGCGAAAGCTTCGACGAATCCGCCGACCTGTTTACCCTCGCGGTCACAAACATCACGGTGGTGTCTGCCGGAGTCAAATCTGTTTTGGATATCTCGGCGACCCTCGAACGCCTCGAGGCACTGTCGGTTCCCGTCGTCGGTTTCGGCACCACCGCGTTTCCCGCCTTCTGGCTGTCCGACAGCGGTTTCACGCTCGACTGGTCGGTGGCGGATGCCGAAGAGGTTGCCGCGGTCATGAAGGCGCACGACGATACGGGTCATGGACAAGGGATCGTCGTCGCCAACCCGGTTCCGCAGGACCAACAGTGGGACCCGGCCGAACACGATCGGGTGCTGTCCGAGGCATTCCTCGCCGCCGACAAAGCGGGAATTCGCGGAAACGCGGTCACGCCGTTCCTGCTCGGGTTCATCGTCGAGGCGTCGGGCGGGCGCAGTCTCGAGGTCAACCTGGACCTCGCTCGTAACAACATTCGGGTCGCTGGTGACATCGCTATCGCGTGGAGCCGACTGAGCGCATGACCGTTCTCGGGACCATCGTCGTCGTGGGCGACATCATCGATGACATCATCGTGCGACCGAGACACGCGATTCGTCAGGACACCGACACCCCGGCATTCATCGAACGACACCCCGGTGGCTCGTCGGCCAATACGGCGGCCTGGCTCGGACACATCGGAGCGGACGTCCACTTCTTCGGTCAGGTTGGTGCGGCCGACAATGACCGTCACACTCGGGAACTCGAGCGCTTCGGCGTCAAAGCCCATCTCGCGAGCGACGACGAGCGCCCAACCGGGACGATTGTCATCATCGTCGAAGGAGAAGAGCGGACGATGCTCACGGACCGCGGAGCGAACGTCGTTTTCGACCTGAACTCCGTGCCACAGGATCTCATCGCGGTTGCCCAGTTTCTTCATTTCACGGGACACACGATTATCGACGAACCCCAACGTGACTCGGTGATCGCACTGATTAGCCGGGCGGTCGCTCACGGCGCCACCGTCAGTATCGACCCGGCGACGGCGGGGTTCATCAGCGACTTCGGCGTCGCCGAATTCCTGCGACTGTGCGCGGGGGCGCACATTCTGAGGCCCAACGAAGACGAGGCCTGTTTGCTCGCGGGGGTCGACGATGTCAACGAGGCAACTCGGTTTTTGACTACCCTTTTTCCGCTCGTCGTCACAACCCGCGGACGTGACGGTGTCATCGTGGGCGCCGCGGGTCATGACCTCGTGCACGTCACGGTCGAACCGATTGATGTGGTTGACCCGACCGGCGCGGGCGATTCGTTCAATGCCGGGCTGCTCGCAGCCCTTGCGCGAGGACTTGATCCCGTGGCGGCAGCGACGGATGCGTCACGAGTCGCGCGAATCGGACTTACGTCGGTGGGCGCTCGCCCCGCATAGTCGCGTAATCCGCAAGCGCGCGAGCGCGGGTGTCCGAAAGACTAATGATGGGCTCGGGGTAGAGCGGGGTGTTGTATTCCTCGATCCACCGCGAGCGATAGATGCTGTCCGGATCGAACTTCGCGGCCTGCAGTTCGGGATTGAACACGCGAAAGTACGGTGCGGCGTCATACCCGCTGCCCGCCACCCACTGCCACGACGCCGGGTTGCTCGCTTCGTCGGCGTCGACGAGCGTGTTCCAAAACCACGCCTCACCAATCCGCCAATCGATCCCGAGGTTTTTGATGAGGAAACTCGCGGCGACCATTCGGACACGGTTGTGCATGACCCCCACGCGCCACAATTCGCGCATGCCGGCGTCCACCAGCGAAATACCGGTGGTCCCCTTCTTCCACGCCCCGAGGTGGGCGGGGTCGGGTTTCTCCCACGGGAAATCGTCGAATTCGGTTCGCAGGTTGCGCGTGTTGAAGTCGGTGTTGAAGAACAGTTGGTGATACGAGAACTCGCGCCACCCGATTTCACTGAGGAATCGGGTCGCGTTCGCTCGGGTCGCAGCGGTCACCACCCGTTCGACCGCGTGCCACACCTGGTAGGGGCTGATCTCGCCGAAACGCAGGTGCGGGCTCAGCCCGCTGGTCGATTCGATGCCCGGCTCGTCGCGTCGGTGATACAGCGATAGC
Source organism: Microbacteriaceae bacterium (assembly GCA_947486475.1). Next base: position 3,518 of record CANKTR010000037.1, read on the forward strand.
CCCTCGTCCAGGAATCGTGACAAACGGGCGTGAGCGCCCGCTTCACCCGGAGTCCACACAGTCGTGAATTCGTTCGCCCACGACCGCGTGGGGAGGAGCCCCCATGAATCGAGATCGTCGGATGGCACGGCCACCCCCGGGATCGATGAAGGGGCGGGAAACGGGAGGCGCGGCTCGGGCCCGGCGAGGATCGACTTCCAGAACGGCGTGAACACCTTGAACGGGGTCCCCGACCCGGTGGTGACCCGCCACGGGTCATGCAGCAGCGAACCGGTGTGACTGTGCGCGTCGGGGAGCGACCGTTTCAGTTCGACGTCGATTTCACGGGCCGCCCCGTAACGGCGATTCCAGTGGACGCTCGTCGCGCCGACCTCGCGAACAACGGCGGGCACAACCTCGCGAGCGGCTCCGCGGCGGAGAATGAGCGTTCCGCCGAGTGTGCTGATTTCCCGCTGAAGTTCGGTGAGCGAATGATGCAACCACCAGCGCGAGGCCGCACCGATGGGTCTAACTTCCGGCGATTCGTCGTCGAGGACATACAGGATTGCGATTCGGTCACGCGACGACAACGCGGCGACGAGAGCGGGGTTGTCCGCGACACGGAGGTCGTCGCGCAGCCACACGAGGGAAACAGTCATGGGGTCCTTAGAAGATGTCGGGCGAACGTCCGGTGCCGAACTCGATGGTGACATCGGCGTGACGGTCGAAACGGTAACCAATGCCTCGAACGGTGCGAACGACACTGTCGAACGGCTCGATTTTAGACCGAAGTCGCCGCACGTGAACATCGATGGTGCGCGTGTTCGGTCGATCCACGTCGCTCGCCGCCCACAGCGTGTCGATGATGGCGGCTCGATCGACCGTTACGCCCTCGCGAAGCACGAGGTGCTGCAGCAGTTCGAATTCTTTGTAGGTGAGCGGAGGCGTCTCACCGTTGATCACCACCCGTTTGCGGGACAGATCGATCAGAACGCCCGTGACGACGGCCGGCGGCTTCGGGGGGAGTAATTCGGCGACGGCACGCGGTTCGCGCAGCGCGAGCCGCACGATGTCGAGGTTTTTGCCGCGCTGCGTGGCCGGGGCGTAGGCCACGGCGACGTGCGATTCGGTGTCCGGAACCGCGTCGGTCACTGCGTTACGAACTGAGTCGACGATTTCCGCAATGGTGGTTCCCGCGGCGAGAGCGCTGGCTTCGTCCACTCCGACGTACACCGCAAAACCGCGGATGTTCGCGGGATTGTCGGGACTTTCGGCCATCCCGATATTTTACCGTCTAGCCAACGACGCCGTAGAGACGGTCGCCCGCATCGCCCAGCCCCGGCACGATGTAGCCGTGTTCGTTGAGTCGCTCGTCGAGTGCCCCGAGTACCAGAGTGACGTCCCGCGAGCCGACCGCGTTTTTCACCGCGGCGACACCCTCGGGCGCGCCCAGTAGACACACCGCCGTCACGTCCGTTGCGCCCCGCTCGAACAAGAATTCGATCGCGGCGATGAGAGAACCGCCGGTCGCGAGCATCGGATCGAGCACGTAACACTGCCGACCGGTGAGATCGGCGGGAAGACGCTCGGCGTAGACGGAAGGTTGAAGTGTCTTTTCGTCGCGCACCATCCCCAAGAAACCCGTTTCGGCACTGGGCAGTAAACGCAGGAGCCCGTCCAACATTCCCAATCCCGCGCGCAGAATGGGCACGATCAGCGGTCCTGGTTCAGCAAGGATCACGCCCTCCGTGGGGGCAACGGGGGTTTCAATGTGGTGGGCGACAACGCGAACATCTCGGGTCGCCTCATACGCCAGAAGCGTCATCAGTTCATCCGCCAGGGTTCGGAAAATAGGCGACGGGGTGGTCTTGTCCCGCAGTATCGTCAGTTTGTGGGTGACGAGGGGGTGTTCGGCAACTATGACTCGCATAGGCTCAATCTATCGAACGGAGCGCGAATGACCGAGTACACGGACGCAATGGCCGAGGCGCTGCGCCTCGCGCGGACGGCCCTCGCGTCCGACGATGTGCCGGTCGGCGCCGTCGTACTCGATTCAGCCGGACAGATAGTCGGCCGAGGTCGCAACGAGCGTGAATTGACGGGGGACCCGACGGCGCACGCCGAAATCGTGGCACTCCGCGACGCCGCTCGCGCTCGTGGTTCGTGGAATTTGTCCGACCACACCCTGGTCGTGACGCTCGAACCGTGTGCCATGTGCGCCGGCGCAATTCTCAACGCGCGAATTTCCCGAGTCGTGTTCGGTGCGTGGGACGGCAAAGCGGGTGCCGCGGGAAGCGTTCTCGACGTCCTGCGAACCCGCACTCTCCCCGCTCGAGTCGGCGAGGTCATCGGCGGTGTCCGCGCCGACGAGTGTTCCGCGTTGCTGACCGAATTCTTCGGTCGACTGCGCTGAGCCGACTAGACGTACAGTTCGGCGTCCCAGAGGACGGCGATGATGAGCGAGATGAACGCCAAGCCTCCGGCGGCGTGGAAGAACGGCTGAAGTTTGGCTTCGCCCTTCTTCTGACGGCTACTTCCGAGAATCGCGGCGACGAGAGAACCGGCCGCGAGAAGCAGTTTGACGGTGATCTTGAGGTTGTCGGGTTCGTCACCGGACATGTAGGTCAGGCCGACCAGAATCGTGCCGGTGACGAGCTGAATCGACGCACCCCAGATCATCAGGGTGAACGGGTAGTCCGATTTGGCGCGCATCTTCAGAATGAACGATCCGACGAGGATGGCCATTCCGACGAGGTGAACGAGAACAAAGGCCTCGTTAATCACGGGAGGAAGATTCACGAGTAAGTCCTTTCGATGACGCCGGGTGCGTCGGTTGTCATAATACGCTGGCACCATGAGCGAATCCTTCGCATTTCTGGGCACCGGTTCGATGAACGGGGCAATTCTCGACGGTCTTCGCGCCGCCGACCCGACCGTCCGTGTTCGCGTGACCACCAAGTCGAGCGACACCGTTCGCCCGGGCGTTGAGTCGCGTTCGACAACCGTCGACCCCGATGCCAACCGCTGGGCCGTGGACGGCGCGACCATCGTGGTTATCGGTGTGAAGCCATTCGCCGTCGCCGATGTTCTGACCGAGATCACCGGGGCACTGGAACCCGACGCACTGGTCATTTCGGTTGCGGCCGGAATCACGACGGCAACGATGGAGAAGATTGTTCCCAACCCGGTTGTCCGGTCTATGCCGAACACCCCCGCGCTGGTGGGCAAGGGCGTCACCGGAATCGCGGGCGGATCGCGCGCGACCCCCGACCACCTCGCTCGGGCGCGGTCTCTGTTCGAGAGCGTGGGCTGGGTGCTCGAACTTCCCGAGGATCAAATCGACGCGCTGAGCACGATCTCGGGCTCCGGGCCGGCGTACGTTTTCCACGCGATGGAGCAGTGGACGGCGGCGGCCCGCGAACTCGGATTTTCCGAAGACGATGCCCGCAGCCTCGTCGAGAAAACGTTCGCGGGGGCAACCGCGTTGTTGGACGCATCCGATGTCGGCCCGGCGGAACTGCGCCGGCGGGTGACGAGCCCCAATGGCACGACGGAACGTGCGATCGCGGTTTTGGACAACGCCCACCTTCACGATGTTTATGCCGCGGCCGCGAACGCGGCGCTCGCCCGCGCCCGCGAAATCGCTCGGGAACTCGGCAGTTAGATTCTCAGTCGATTTAACGACGGACACTCGAACCCACAAGTCACGCTAGACTTCACGTTATTGTTCATTTGCCGACCGTTTGGTTGGCTCAGGTAAAGGTGTCCCATGGGTTCCGTTATTAAGAAGCGCCGCAAGCGTATGGCGAAGAAGAAGCACCGCAAGTTGCTTCGCAAGACTCGCCACCAGCGTCGCAACAAGAAGTAGCCGTCCGATAGCACCATGGCCGGCCTGACTGTCGAATTGATGGGGAAGCCCGGTTGCCATCTGTGTGACGACGCCCGAGTCATCGTGAGCTCGGTACTTCAGGATTTTCCGCAGGCCGAACTCGTTGAACACAACATTCTCGACGACGCAGAGTTGTTCGAATCCCTCAAAGACGAAATCCCCGTCGTTCTCATCAACGGTGAGCGTCATTCGCAATGGCGAGTGGACGAAGACTCGTTTCGATCGGCACTGACCGAGGAACTCGCGTGATTCGCCACACCGTCGTGTGGAAACTCATCGACCACTCCGCCGCAGAACGCGAGGCGGTCATGGCTCGGTTCGGCGAGGAACTCCGGGGGCTGGTGGGAGTCGTCCCCGGGCTGGTCAGCGTTTCGCTCACGCCCGACGTGGGGGACACCCAGGGGAACTTCGATGTGTCGCTCATTTCGGTCCATGAATCGCGCGAGGCGCTCGCGGTCTATCAATCGCACCCCGCCCACGTCGCAATCAGCGAATGGTGGAGCGCATTTGTCGCCCAACGCGGAGCGGTCGACAGCGAGATTTAGATGTGTGGCCGGTATGCGTCAACCCTGAGCGGTGAGGAACTGGGTCGCTACTTTCACGCCGACGAAATCGCGGACGTCGAGTTGCGCCCGTCGTGGAACATCCCCCCGACCGCCGACGTCCCGATCGTTGTGGAAAAGCGCGACGACCGAGCGCGGTTCGTCACCACCGCCCGATGGTCTCTCGTTCCGCCGTTCGCGGACAGCCTCACTCTCAAATACCCCACGTTCAATGCCCGCAGCGAAACCGTGACCGAGAAACCGACGTTCCGCGGTTCCGTCGGGCATCAACGGGCACTCCTTCCCGCCGACGCGTATTTCGAATGGCGAACCGACGGAAAGGTGAAAACCCCGTTCGCGGTGACTTCTCCAGCCGGGGAACTCGCCTTCGCCGGCCTGTACTCGTGGTGGCGAGCGGGCCCCGACAGCGAGTGGGTTCTCACCGCCACGATTCTGACGATGGCCGCCCCAGAACCCATCGCGTGGCTCCACGATCGCACGCCCGTCGTCCTCGGCCCCGACGACTGGGACTGGTGGCTGAATCGCGACAG
>CANKTR010000038.1 GCA_947486475.1 Microbacteriaceae bacterium
GAGGTACAGGGCGGTACGCGGGACATTCGAGGCGTGCTTGAGCACTCCCGTGTTCCCCGCCATGAGCGCGGGGGCGGCGAAGCGAATCACCTGCCACATCGGGTAGTTCCACGGCATCACCGCGAGAATCACGCCGAGCGGCTGATAGTGGACATACGCCTGCGATGCTCCAACTTTGCTGGGGTCGTCGATGGGCTCGTCCGCCAGATAACCTTCCGCGTTGTCGGCATAAAAACGCATGTTCTTGGCGCACTTGAGCACTTCGGCCACGGATTGGGCAATCGGTTTGCCCATTTCGATCGTCATCATTTTTGCCAGCTCATCGACTTCCGCGTCGAGAATGTCGGCAGCCTTCTTCATCCAGACACCACGTTGCGCGTACGTCAAATCGCGAATCGTCTCATGGGCCGCCTGGGCCTTCTGCAACCGAGTTTCGATTTCCTCCGCCGAGTGCGGGGTAAATTCTTCGACGGTTTCCCCCGTGGCGGGATTAACGACGGCAATCGCCATGAGAGGTTCTCCTAATTGGTGTGATCGGACTGGACGACAAAAACTTCGGGGTGGCGCTCCACGTGGAGCCTCGTGCGTCTGGTGTGTTGTGCCACGATTTGTTCTGCGAGGTCGAGGACGAGGTCTCCGTCTCGAAGCGCAGTTACCAGCATATGGTGTTCGCTGTGAACAATTCCGAGGTTTTCGTATCGACAAGAACCGAGTAGGCCCGCCAATACGGCTATGTCGTGTTCCACAGCCGCGTTCCGACAACGCTCACACCGAGACCGGCAATCGCGGGCATGGCAGAATTGACATGTGCGTGACGTCATCATCCTCGGGAGTACCGGGTCCATCGGGACCCAGGCTCTCGACATCGTGCGCGACAATCCGGATCGCTTTCGAGTGGTCGGGCTGGGCGCGGGGCGAAACAGGGAATTAGCCGAGGCGCAGGCCGCCGAATTCGGTGTGGCCAACGTTGCGTATGGTGCGGAGGACGCGGTCGCCCTGATCGAATCCACCCGAGCAGATGTCGTCCTCAACGGAATCACCGGCGCGGTCGGGTTGGCTCCGACACTTGCGGTACTTGCGACGGGCGCGACTCTGGCGCTCGCCAATAAGGAGTCGCTCATCATCGGTGGGGCGCTCGTCAAGGACGCGGCGAAACCCGGGCAGCTCGTCCCCGTCGACTCCGAGCATTCGGCACTCGCGCAGGCGCTCATGGCCGGAACTCACGCCGAGGTCGCGAAACTCGTCGTCACCGCTAGCGGCGGGCCCTTCCGCGGATTCACGCGCGAACAACTCGCCGACGTTACCCCGGCTCAGGCCGCCAAACACCCGACGTGGAACATGGGGTCGGTCATCACGACTAATTCCGCGACGCTCGTCAACAAGGGCCTCGAGGTGATTGAAGCCCACCTGCTGTTCGACATCCCGTTCGATCGCATTGAGGTCACGGTTCACCCGCAGTCCGTCGTTCACTCACTTGTCGAGTTTGTTGACGGATCGACGATGGCGCAGTGCTCGCCACCGGACATGCACCTGCCCATCGCGCTCGGGCTCGACTGGCCGAACCGCGTTCCGGGGGCGACCGCCGCGATTGATTGGTCCGGGTCTCATACGTGGACCTTCGAACCTCTGGACGAGGCAGTGTTCCCCGCGGTGCGACTTGCTCGCCAGGTCGGCGTTGCCGGCTCGACGTTTCCCGCTGTGTACAACGCGGCCAACGAGGTGGCGGTGGAATCGTTCAACGCGGGGCACATCGGTTTCCTCGACATCGTCGAGACGATCGATCGCGTGGTCGAGGCGCATTCCGCTCCGGTGCAACTGGACCTTGACAGCCTGCTCGCGGCGGACGCATGGGCGCGCGAGACGGCTAAGAGTTTCCTGAGCAACCGCTAAACCCGCCCGAGGCCGTCGACGGTCGCGGGTAACCTTGACCGCATGGAGATTGTTCTGTGGATCGCGGGTGTGCTGTTTCTGGCAGTTGGAATCACGATTTCCATCGGGCTCCACGAACTCGGGCACTTTTATCCCGCGCGTAAGTTCGGCGTCTTCGTCGGTTCGTTCATGATCGGCTTCGGGCCGACGCTGTGGTCCCGCAAATTCGGCGAAACCGAATTCGGTTTCAAGGCCATCCCGCTCGGCGGATATGTCGCGCTGTCGGGGATGTACCCGCCGACCGCCAATTCCACGCGCCCGGGTTTCCGGCTCTTCCGCAACCTAGTCCAAGACGCCCGCGATGCCTCAGCCGAGAGCATCACCGACGAGTCCCGCGCGTTCTATCGCCTCCCCATCCTGCAGCGCGTCATCATCATGCTCGGCGGTCCGTTCATGAACCTCGTCATCGCGACCGTTCTCTTTGTTTTCTTGTTCACGGGAATTGGAGTCGTCGGCGCCACCACGACCATCGGGTCGATCTCGGAATGCGTGCTGCCCGTCACCTCGACACGCACGGTCTGCGAGCCGGCTGACCCGGGAGCCCCCGCCGCCGAGGCTGGGCTGAAGCCTGGCGACCGCATCGTGTCGATCGGTGGCGAGCCCGTGACGACCTGGGGATCGGGCACTTCGATAATCCGTGAATCCGCCGGGCGGGAAATTGCCGTCGTCGTGGACCGCGCCGGGACGTCCGTGACAATTCCGGTGACGCCCATTCCGTCGATTCGATACGCGCTTGATTCGGCGGGGAATCTGGTGCTCGACGCGGACGGCAACCCCGAAACCACCACGGTTGGATTTATCGGAATTGGCCCCGCGGTCGAAAGGCAACAGCAGTCCCCGCTCGTTGCTCTCGACGCGATGGGGAACAACATCGTGCAGGTCGGCGCGCTCATCCTCGATTTGCCGAATCGCATGATTCAGGTGTGGAACGCAGCCTTCGGTGCCGAAAGCCGTGACCCTAACGGCCCGGTCAGCGTCGTGGGAGTCGGCCGCATCGCCGGCGACATCGCCGCCGCCGAACAATTGCAGGTCGTCGATCGATTCGCGGCTCTCGTCGGAATCCTCGCGAGCCTCAACATCGCGCTTTTTGTCTTCAACCTCATCCCGCTGCTGCCGCTCGACGGCGGTCACATTGCGGTCGCCTTATGGCAGGGGATTCGCAACACCGTGGCGAAACTTCGCGGCAAACCCGCACCCGGCCCGGTCGACTCGGCGCGGCTCGTTCCGTTCACGATTGTGATTACCGTGTTGCTCATGGCGATGAGCGCACTGTTGATTTACGCCGACATCGTCAAGCCGATAACCCTCGGCCTGTAGGGCTGTACGATAGGTCTGTGGCTGTAAACATCGGACTTCCCCGCGTCGTTGAGACGCTCGCACCGCGTCGCAAGACCCGCCAAATCAAGGTGGGCAAGGTTCTGGTCGGCGGTGACGCCCAGGTCTCGGTGCAGTCGATGACGACGACCAAGACGACAGACATTAACGGCACTCTGCAGCAAATCGCCGAGCTCACCGCGACCGGTTGCGACATCGTGCGTGTTGCCGTCCCCACTCAGGACGACGCCGACGTTTTGCACATCATCGCGAAAAAGAGCCAGATCCCGGTCATCGCGGACATTCACTTCCAGCCCAAATACGTCTTCCAGGCGATCGACGCGGGATGCGCCGCCGTTCGCGTGAACCCGGGAAACATCAAGGCGTTCGATGACAAGGTGGGCGAAATCGCCAAGGCCGCGAAGGCCGCGGGCGTCAGCCTTCGCATCGGCGTCAACGCCGGCTCGCTCGACCCTCGTCTGCTGGAAAAGTACGGCCGCCCGACCCCCGAGGCTCTCGTCGAGAGCGCCGTCTGGGAGGCCAGCCTCTTCGAGGAACACGACTTCCACGACTTCAAGATTTCGGTCAAGCACAACGACCCCATTGTCATGGTCAAGGCCTACCGCCAACTCGCCGAGCGCGGCGACTGGCCACTCCACCTCGGCGTCACCGAAGCCGGCCCCGCCTTCCAAGGAACCATCAAGTCGTCCACCGCGTTCGGAATCCTCCTCGCCGAGGGAATTGGCGACACGATTCGCGTGTCGCTCTCCGCTCCGCCGGCCGAAGAAATCAAGGTCGGGCTCAAGATTCTCGAATCGCTCAACCTGCGCGAGCGCAAGCTCGAAATCGTATCCTGCCCATCGTGTGGTCGCGCGCAGGTCGACGTCTACACCCTCGCCGAAGACGTGACCAAGGGACTCGAAGGTATGACAGTCCCTTTGCGCGTCGCCGTCATGGGCTGCGTTGTCAACGGACCGGGCGAGGCCCGCGAAGCCGACCTCGGTGTCGCCTCGGGTAACGGTCGCGGCCAGATTTTTGTCAAGGGTGAGGTCATCAAGACCGTCCCCGAATCCGAAATCGTCGCCACCCTCATCGAAGAGGCGAATCGCCTCGCTGCCGAGATGCCGGCGAGCGAAACGGGTACCCCCGTCGTCACCACCTCGGCCTAGCCCGGCACCGTTTAGGGGCCGCAGCCCAAAGCTGCTTCGCACCCACCCCCACCCCTCCGCTTAGATCGTCTCTGCCCGCCCGCGCACTGACTACCCGCGCAAGGCTGATCCCACCCGGTTACGTTCTTGGAAACCAAAAGCTCGGTTTCCCGCGTTCGTGGAAACCGAAACGGCATTTCGTGCCGATTTGCCGGGGAACCCCGAATTGGTATCCAGGAACGTGGGTCTCGAGCGATTCGGTTTCCAGAAACGTAAGAGAGGGCGAGTGTCTAGCCCGTTCGGCAGCCCACGCACCCCCCAAAACACCTGTTTCTGCAGACAAATCCGCAAAAAGTGGAGCTAGCGCCAGTTTTTGCCAAATTGTCTGCAGGAACAGGTGGGGCAATTGCGGATGTCTGCAGGAACAGGTGCGGAAAGGGCGGGGATGGCTGAAACGGTAGGCTGGCACCCGTGGTTACCCGACTCTCTCAACTGTTCGTTCGCACCTTGCGCGAGGATCCCTCCGACGCGGAAGTGACGTCGCACCGCCTGTTGGTGCGCGCCGGGTACATCCGTCGGCAGGCTCCGGGCATTTTCGCGTGGCTGCCGCTCGGGCTTCGCGTTCGGCGCAAGGTGGAACAGGTGATCCACGACGAGATGGAACGCGCCGGAGCCCAACAGGTTCACTTTCCAGCGCTGCTTCCGCGCGAGCCCTACGAGGTCACCGGCCGCTGGACCGAATATGGCGATGGGATTTTCCGTCTGAAGGACCGCAAAGACGCCGACTATCTGCTCGCGCCGACGCACGAGGAGGTCTTCACCCTGATGGTGAAGGACCTGTACAACTCGTACAAGGATTTGCCGCTCATGATTTATCAAATCCAGGACAAGTATCGCGACGAGGCTCGTCCTCGCGCCGGGCTCCTCCGCGGCCGCGAGTTCTCGATGAAAGACGCTTATTCGTTCGACTACACCGACGCGGGACTCGATGTGTCGTATCAGGCACAGCGCGATGCGTATGAGCGAATTTTTAAGCGCCTCGGGCTCGACTATGTGATTGTGTCGGCGGACGCCGGTGCGATGGGTGGCAGCAAGTCGGAGGAGTTCCTGCACCCGACCCCAATCGGCGAGGACACTTTTGTCCAGAGCGACGGCGGTTACGCCGCCAACGTCGAGGCGTATCGCACGACCGTCCCCGACACTCTGCCCATCGACGGCCAGCCCGCGGCTACCGTGTTCGATTCCCCCAACACTCCGACCATCGAAACGCTGGTGGCGCTCGCGAACGACAAGCACGCCCGGGCCGATCGCCCGTGGACTGCCGCCGACACCCTCAAGAACGTTGTTCTCGCCTTGACGAACCTTGATGGCTCCCGCGGGCTCGTCGCGGTCGGACTTCCCGGCGACCGCGAGGTCGACATGAAACGCGCCGAATCCGTTTTCGCCCCCGCGACCGTCGAGCCCGCGACCGAGGCAGACTTCGCGAAGAACAAGGCGCTCGTCAAGGGGTACATCGGGCCGTGGTCATCCGCAGGCCCAGTTCTCGGCAAAAAAGGCGCAGCAAAAGTCCGCTTCCTCGTCGACCCCCGCGTCGTCGACGGAACCGCCTGGGTTACCGGTGCGAACGAAGACCAGAAGCACGTGTTCAGCCTCGTCGCCGGTCGCGACTTCACGGCTGACGGAATCGCGGACATCGCCGAGGTTCGAGACGGCGATCCGGCCCCCGACGGCTCTGGCCCGATTCACTCCGCGCGCGGGATGGAAATCGGTCACGTCTTCCAACTCGGCCGCAAGTACGCCGAAGCCCTCGACCTCAAGGTCCTCGACGAAAACGGCAAGCTCGTCACCGTGACGATGGGGTCGTACGGAATCGGTGTGACCCGAATTCTCGCGGTCATCGCCGAGACCAACAACGACGACCGCGGGCTCATCTGGCCGATCGAAGTCGCGCCGTACCACGTGCACGTTGTTGCGACCGGCAAAGACGACGACGCCCTAAACCTCGCCGAAGGTCTCGCCGCCGAGTTCGAGACGGCCGGATTCGAGACGCTCATCGATGATCGCCCCAAGGTTTCACCCGGCGTCAAGTTCGGGGACGCGGAACTTATCGGTGTCCCCTACATCGTCATCGCGGGTCGCGGTGCCGCGGACGGGGTCGTCGAGGTCTGGGACCGCCGCAGCGGCGAACGCAACGAGATTCCCGCGACGGAAGCGCTCGCCTGGCTCCAGGGCATCACTCACCGCTAATCGCGTTCAAAAGCAGCACTCCCAAGTAACGTTCTCTTTCGGGTAGGTTAGAGAGTCGTGCGAGGCAAACTTCGCGCAGCTAGCAGAACTGAATAGGGGGTGCGCTCATGCACATCGACATCAAAAACTTGCGTGACGTAGAGGTCGAGAAAGAGATTCCGTTCGAGGAACTTGCGCTCATCATCGAAGACGCGGTCGTTCGCGCCTACATCAAGCACATCACCCCGATCCCGAACGACGTCGACTACAAGCCGACGGCCGTCAAACTCGAGGACGAAAAGGGTCGCCCGCGCGCTCGCGTCGGACTCGACCGAAAGACCGGCGACATCACGATTTTCGCTCCCGTCTATAACGACGAGGACGAGCGCACCGGCGAAGAGGTCATCGATACCTCTGACTTCGGATACATCGCGGTCGCCGAAGCCAAGCGCGTTCTGTTCCAGAGCATCCGTGCGCTCGACGACGAGAAAATCCTGGGCGAATTCAGCCACAAGAAGGGCGACCTCATCTCGGGGGTCATCCAGCAGTCGTCCAACGCCAAGATGGTCCACGTCCTCATTGGCAAGAACCTCGAGGCCGTCATGCCGTCGCCCGAGCAGGTCGCGGGCGAGGACTACACGCACGGCAAACGCATTCGCGTGGTCATCACCGACGTCAAAAAGGGGATGAAGGGCCCGTCGATCACGGTGAGCCGCCACCACCCCGACCTCGTGCGTCGCCTGTTCGAACTCGAGGTTCCTGAAATCGGTCAGGGGCTCGTCAAGGTCGCCGCGATTTCGCGTCACCAGGGCCACCGCACCAAGATCGCCGTGTTCTCGACCGAACCCGGCTTCAACGCGAAGGGTGCGTTCATCGGCGAGCTCGGTGCTCGCGTTCGAAACGTGTCCAAGGAACTCGGTGACGAAAAAATCGACATCGTCGACTACTCGCCCGACATCGCCGAATTTGTCGCTCACGCACTGAGCCCCGCCAAGGTCACCAAGGCCGTCCTCGTCGACGCGAGCATCAACGCAGTCCGCGCGTTCGTCCCGGAATACCAGTTGTCACTGGCGATCGGTAAGGACGGACAGAACGCTCGGCTGGCGGCGATGTTGACCCGCGCGAAGATCGACGTGAAGAGCGACGCCCTCATGGACGAGTTGCTGTAACCGCAGGGTAGAATGAATCCTGTCAGAACCTGCATCGGTTGTCGCTTGCGCGATGAACGAGACTCTCTCTTGAGGGTTGTGCTGGCTGGGAACACGGTTGTGGTCGATTCGTCGGCAACGGCTCCCGGTCGCGGCGCATGGGTCCACCCCACAACGGATTGCGTGAACAGCGCGATTTCGCGGGGCGGTCTCTCTCGGTCGTTTCGTCGCTCGGGTCCATTCGACACAGGCGGGCTCGTTGCCCACATCATCACAGAAAAGGTTGAAGGCTGATGGACCACTAATGAGCGGCTCGAAATGAGTTCCGTAACGCAGTAGTGGTGTGCCCTGTTCGGGGTGCACCTCGGACAGGAGAATTGTGGCTGGAAAACCACGCGTGCACGAGATTGCCGCAGAGTTCGGCATCGAAAGCAAGCAGGTCATCGAGAAGCTGGGTACGCTCGGCGAGTTCGTCAAGTCGTCGTCATCGACGATCGAACCGCCCGTCGCCCGCAAGCTTCGCGAGGCGTTCACCGCCGATGGTCTGACCAAGCAGGACGCCGCACCGGCGTCTGCCACGAAACCTGCCACCCGCGCCCGCACCACGGCGCACGTTGATTTGCCTGATATTCCGTCGGCCGACGAAGCGGCCAAGGCTGGCGGGAAGCCGCCCGCGCCCGTAACACCCGCGCC
>CANKTR010000039.1 GCA_947486475.1 Microbacteriaceae bacterium
CGGATGGGATTCGCCTCCGTGCAGATCGATCACGCACTCGCCCTCGACGAAGACCGAGAACGCGGCGCCACCCGCCGGTTGGCCGTCGAGAATTGTGTCGAAAGTGTCGCGAATGTGTTCGAACGACGATGCGGTGAAACCCTGGGTGCTCATGCCCTCAGTTTAAGGTTTGAGCCCATTGGGCATGTATCGGGCACGGTTTGGTTGGGGGCGCTCGCTTTGGTAATGTGGGGACTTGCGCGTAAGCGCAACGCACCTCTAGCTCAATTGGCAGAGCAACTGACTCTTAATCAGTGGGTTCCGGGTTCAAGTCCCGGGGGGTGTACCAGATAGCGACGGGCTAGTTGCCGGTGTTTAGGTGGTCCGAGGGTTTAGCGCCAATGTCGTTAACCCGGTGTGATGACGGACACGGTGCCGTGACCGTAGTTTGCGACGTATGCTTTTTTGCCGTTGGGGCTGAACGCCACCGAGACCGGGTAATCGCCAACGGTAATTGGTGCCGCCACCGCACCCGTTGCGACGGTGATGACCGACACGGTGTCGTCGTCGGAGTTGGTGACGTATGCTTTTTTGCCGTTGGGGCTGAACGCCACCGAGACCGGGCCATCACCGACGGTAATTGGTGCCGCCACCGCACCCGTTTTCACGGTGATTACGGACACGGTGCCGGCACCGAGGTTTGCGACGTATGCTTTTTTGCCGTTGGGGCTGAACGCCACCGAGTATGGGGTATCGCCAACGGTAATTGTGTCGGCCGCCACGGCACCTGTTGCGACGGTGATCACGGACACAGTGTCGTCGCCGGTGTTTGCGACGTATGCTTTTTTGCCGTTGGGGCTGAACGCCACCGAGACCGGGCTATCGCCAACGGTAATTGGGTCCGCCACGGCACCTGTTGCGACGGTGATTACGGACACGGTGCCGTGACCGTAGTTTGCGACGTACGCTGTTGTGCCGTCAGGGCTGAACGCCACCGAGGCCGGGTAATCGCCAACGCTAATTGGTGCCGCCACCGCACCCGTTGCCACGGTGATGACCGACACGGTGTCCTCGTCGGAGTTGGTGACGTATGCTTTTTTGCCGTTGGGGCTGAATGCCACCGAATACGGGCCATCACCGACGGTAATTGGTGCCGCCACGTCACCCGTTTTCACGGTGATTACGGACACGGTGCCGGCACCGAGGTTTGCGACGTATGCTTTTTTGCCGTTGGGGCTGAACGCCAACGATCGCGGCCCATCGCCAACAGTAATTGTTCCCGTCACAGTGGGGGAAGCAAATACCGGCGACGTCACCACGGTGACCGTCATCAAAGAAAGTGCGGCAAGTGATAGCACCGTGCGCCTGATTGTCATGGTCATGATTGACCTAACTGGTTTCCCATAGGGGTGAAACCAACACTACTGTCCGACAGCCACCCTGTATATGGGTGGACCGGTTTATTAAAAACCTTTTTCTCCGGTTTGTGCGGGCGGGGGAGCGGCACGGGGTGTGGAGCTGCCCGCCAAAAAAACGGGCTTAGATCGTGCTCGAGAGTAAGGGGTTAGGACCACGTAAGGACCACGCCTAGACGGGGCTCCCCTAGTTGCCAGTGTTTAGGCGGGTTTTGGCGTCTTGACCTACTGTCTCTTAGTCAGTAGGTTCCGGGTTCAAGTCCCGGGGGGTGTACCAGATAGAGACGGGCTAGTTGCAGGGAGCGGTGGAAACCCAGTTTTCGAGTGGGCGGGATGTGACCGCGCGCGCTGCTTCCGGGCTCAGGTTCCAAATCGCGAGGGCGATCTCAAGCGACACGTCGGCATCCGCTGGCGAAAGCTCCTTTGTCGTGTGGACACCATGCAAAATCCCGGCAACACAGTAGGCAAAAAGGTGAACTCGTTTGTCGAATTCAACGTTGCTAAAGTGCCCGTGGCGCGCCATCGCTTCGGCTGCTGGGCGCGAATCCGCCATGAGAGCGTCAATCACAAAACCTGGGTTGTCGAGTGTCTTTCCGAGAATCCGTCCCAACAAAGGGTGGGTTTGCTGGACGCGGAACAACTTTCGACAGACGTCGATCATGACCTCGAGGCTTTCATCGGCCGGAACGCCGTCATGTGCCCACTCGAGCCACTCCCGAAAAATCTGGGCGAACGCTTGGGTGAACATCGCTTCTTTGCTGCCGAAGTGGTTGTAGATCGTCGTGGGAGAAACCTGGGCATGTGCCACGAATTGTTCGACCGTTGCGTTCGGGCCGATTTGCGCGAGCACCTGCTGGGCGGATCGGATGAGCGCAGCGCGATTGCGCGCGGTCGCCGCGGACAGGCGAACACCAGGGTTCTCGGCTGCCTTTGAATTATCCGCCATCCCCCCATTGTATGAACCCAGGACCTGGGGATACACAACCGGGTTATCTACCTTTCGCAATCGCAACAATCTCGTCGATGTGGTTCTTCATGGTGAACTTCACCGCGATTTTGGGAAGGTCGAGCGACCAAAAACTTTGTGTTGACATATGGGATCCGCTTGCCCACATTGCTAATCCATGTACCGCCCACGAGACACTCGTCGCGGCGAGGAATTCTTCGGCGTGCGTGATTGCCTTCTCAATTGGAGGGTAGTTGGTGTCGTCGTAATCTATTGGGGTTGAGGATCCCGTTCGAATGTCGATTACAAGATCGCCCAACGCTGCGAGGTGGAACTCGAATTTCCGGCGCATTTCATCGCCATACTTCTTTTGCAATTTGACCCGGACAGGCTCGGACAGCATTGGGTATTGAACAAGCAGTTTGATCGGCCCCATGCGCGAGGCCCAGTCGAGTTCGGCATTGATGTAGGCGCGCAGGCGCTTTTCGCCACTGCCTGACGTTTTTCGCAGGATATCGGTGGCGTGGTTTGACCAATCGCGATATGCCCAAATTGTCGATTCGACGAGGAGCCCGTCACGGCTTCCAAAGTGATACGGAATCATCGATTGTCTAACTCCGAGGCGTTCGCACGCGACTCTCGCGTTGAAGTCAGCTGGACCACTCTTCTTGATCTCATCGATGGTGAGGAGAATCAGTCGCTCGCGGGTACCGATGTCGTTCCCCATCAAACGCCTGACACCATCGAGGGCTGGCGCGAGATGAAGTTCCGGAACCGGTGCGTCAAGACGTGGTCGAACCATGCCCCAAGTATAAAGAGTAAATGTCCGTTAACTATTACTCACTTCAGTTAATTGATGGCGGTCCCTAGTCGATCGGCATTGGTTCAATGAGCATCGGCTCGGGAAGTTGGATGACGCCTTCCACGAGCGAGATCACGGTTTGCCACCACGAGTCAGTTCCAGTAAGGGCGACACCGGGAACGAGCCAGGCGTTACCGTTCGTATCCCAGACGAGCAGCAGGACGGACTCTGATTCGTCGATCGTGATCGTTTGAACGGGCATTTCGGGTTCCGTCGGCAGCGGAATCGGCGCCTCGGTCGGCTCGATTACTGGCGCATCCGTTTCCGTGGGAACGGGTTCATTGGTTTCCGACGGAACCGGTTCCGTCGTCTCGGACGGAACGGGTTCTTCTGTCGGATCAACAGCGGGTTCCGTCGGCTCGACGGTTTCACCGGATTCGCCCGTCACCGTGTCACCGGTCACCGCGTCGAAACTGGCCTCCGAAGATCGCAGCATGACGCCCATTCCACCCTGATAGTCCATCGGACCTGCGCCGAACCAGCGCCAATCCGCGAGGCGTTCCACGGCCGCGGCGTCTGGCACCGTGTTGAATTCGCCAACGTCAACAATCGTGACCGCGTTGCCTTGTGCCCAGGACAATTCGCCGTTGCCCGACCACGAGATTGACCATTCGATAGCGGTCTTCTGACCGTTGACAACCAGCGCAACACTGGCGAACGACGACCATTCGTCCGCCATGACCGTGATGTCGGCGGGGTCAAAGTCGACTCCCATCGCGGTGAAGAATTCACTCGCCAATCGACGGGTTTCTGCCTCGTCAGGGTTGAGCCCCGTGATGGCGGGTTCATATTCGGTGCACTCAACGTAGGCATTTGCACCCTTACCCACTCGGTGCTGGTGGAGGCAGTCCTGTAAGGGATACGCGGCAGGGTTCGAATACCACCACGATCCCGTGCCCGTCCAACTGACCATGACGCTGGCCGCGGTTCCGTCTTCGGAGCCCACCACGTATGTCGGCCACGCCGCGTCGAAGTATTGCGACTTCTGCGGTTCACCGGATACGCCGAAATAGGCCGCCGCGTTGAGTAACACCGATTCGGGAGTCCCGGCTAGATCGAGTCGATAGACGTGCCCGCGTCCCGTGGATGTCGATAGGTTGTCGCCGGCGACGTACTCGAAGGACAGGTAGGGCATCATCATTTTAGAATCAACGACGGCGGAGGCTCGATCCGACATTGACTCGGGACCCGCGTTGTCCGCCAAAACAATCAATGGTCCGCTCATGGTGCCGAAGGTTCCTGCAACGACAACACTGGCTGCCGCGGCGACACCGACGCCGCCCGCCAACGATCGGCGAACCCGCGTCGAGGTGGTCAGCCACCAATCGCGGATTGGATTGCGCCCAGACGAAGCAGACTGCGGCAGGACTGTGGGGGAAACCTTAACCCCAGGACCCGCGGGGTCGGAATTGCGAAGGCGGTCGTCGAGTGAATCGTCGGTTGGCTTGTTCATACTCTGGTTATGTCGTCTCGAAGGGGAATCTTTCACACGGTTTCTGCGAGTGCCACGCGCAATTGGTTGCGGGCCCGATTGAGGCGGACGGAAACCGCATTCGCGGTGATGTCGAGAGCCAACGCCGTCTCGGCGACACTGAGTCCATCGAGCGCGGTCATTGCCAATACTTGGCGAGACGTCGCCGGAAGCCGTCCCCATGCTTCGGCGAGTGCGATGTCGGCCACTGCAATCGATTCGGCCGAGGGCGACGTGTCCGGTGCAACAATCGCGGCGAGCAAATTCTGCGCGCGCGCGTTCTTTCTTCGGTGGTTCGCGACGAGGTTCGTCGCAACGCGATACAGCCAGGGCAGTTCTTCGCCAACCGTGACAGTGCCGCCCTTTCGCCAGGCGATTTCGAACACCTCGGCCGACAGGTCGTCCACATCCTTGACCTCGACACGGCGATACAGGAACTTCGCGATGGGCACGCGCAAATCAGCGAAACGCTCGGTGAAATCGTCGGGGGACAACGGGGCTCCTTTGTGACCTAACTTGACTATGTCACGGCAACGCGAAATCTTTCGGAATGTTTCCGCCTTCCACAAAAGTGCGTCCGGACCGAGTGACCGGGGCGCTGCCGTCGCGCCGGTCTTAGACTGCTGGTGTGATTCCACTCGAGAACATCCTCACGTTCATTGCGTTCTCGCTCGTGATCATCGCAATTCCCGGGCCGTCGGTGATGTTCGCGATTTCCCGCGCCCTGGTCCTCGGAAAGCGCGGAGCCGTGTTGACCGTTGTGGGCAACGGAATCGGGGTTTTCGGCCAGGCGCTCGCGGTGTCCGTCGGTCTGGGTGTTCTTATTCAATCGAACGAACTCCTCATGAACATCATCCGATTGACCGGAGCGGGTTTCCTCATCTATCTGGGGATCACCGCAATTCGCCATCGACGTGACGGTCTCGACCTGACGACCCCCGTCGTCGCGCCCAAAAGTTCGCACATCCTGCGCGAATCGATCCTTGTCGGTCTCTCGAATCCGAAGACAATCGTGTTCTTCTCGGCCGCATTCCCGCAGTTCGTCGTATCCGGCGGCACGCCGATCGTGTTTCAAATGATGCTGCTGAGCGTGATTTTCGTCGTCTTCGGTATCTCGGGGGATGCGATTTACGCGCTGACCGCCGGCGCCGCCCGCGACTGGTTCGCGAAGTCGCAAAACCGCGTTGTGGCGATGCGCACCATCGGGGGCATCGCGATGACGACTCTGGGTGTCGTGACCGTGTGGCTGCCGTAACTGTGGAACGCCCAACTTTGCCGACGACAGTGCGTAAACTGATGACGTTGGGTCCAGCGCCCGCACACAAATCACTCAAACACGTAAGGACATTGTTTCCATGAGTTTTTTCCAGAACCTTTCCAAGATGATTTCCCGCGCGGACAAGAAGGCCGACCAGATCGCCGACTCCGCTCGTGACCTCGCCGCAGACGCGGCCAAGCGCGCCGGTGATTTCGCCGACGACGCATCACGCGAGGTCAACAAACTCGCCGCCCAAGCACAGCGCGAAGGTACGAAGGCCGTCAAGAAGGCACAGCGCGAAGGCACCAAGGTTGTCAAGAAGGCAACCAAGACAGCAAAGACCGTGACCAAAGACGTCAAGAGCAAAGCCGCCGCCGCCGCCAAGACGGCCGAGGCACGCGCGAACAAGGCCGCCAAGACCATCGCCACCGAGGCCAAAGTTGTCGGCAAGACCGTCAAGTCGAGCGCAGCCAAGGCGGCTGCTGGGGTCAAGGAAGCCCTCACCGGCGCACCCGACGCCTCGTGGTCTGTCGCTCAGCTTCGCGCCGCAGCAAAGACCCGGGGTATCGCCGGGTACTCGACGATGTCGAAGCCACAGTTGCTCAAGGCGCTTCGCTAGACGATCTGCCTAACCTGCTTAACGCGAAAGCCAACCCCACCGGGTCGGCTCTCGTTGCTTAAGCGGAAACTATTCGACATACTCGTCGTCGGGGTCAGTGATTGCCGCGATGATGGCGACGAGGCTCACGATCCACGAAATCCACAAGAGCGCGAGTTTCCAGTCGCGTTTGCCGGACACGGTTGATTTGACGAGCCCGAAAACGGAAAAAATCGCGCTGAGAAAGCTGCCGTTGAGCAGGAATTTTTTCATGGCGAAACCTCCGCCGATAACGATACCGTCACCGACCGCACGCCAGCACGCCATTGGTTTGTAGGATAGGAGAATGACTGAGATTGACCGCAAACCGCGCTCGCGGGTCGTCACCGATGGAATCGAAGCGACCACCTCGCGCGGAATGCTCCGTGCCGTGGGGATGGGGGACGCCGACTGGGATAAACCGCAGGTCGGAATCGCCAGTTCGTGGAACGAAATCACGCCCTGCAACCTTTCGCTCGGCCGTCTCGCGCAGGCTGCAAAGGAAGGCGTTCACGCCGGCGGTGGTTACCCGCTGCAGTTCGGCACGATTTCCGTTTCGGACGGAATTTCGATGGGCCACGAGGGCATGCACTTCTCGCTCGTTTCTCGTGAGGTCATCGCCGACTCGGTTGAAACCGTTGTGCAGGCCGAACGCCTCGATGGCACGGTCCTGCTGGCCGGATGTGACAAGTCAATTCCCGGCATGCTTATGGCCGCTGCGCGCCTTGATCTTGCCAGTTCTTTCCTCTACGCCGGCTCGATTGCTCCGGGCTGGGTCAAGTTGGAGGATGGCACCGAAAAAGACATCACGATCATCGATTCGTTCGAAGCGGTCGGCGCTGTCAAGGCCGGAAAAATGAGTGCTGAAGACGCCCGTCGGATTGAATGCGCGTTCGCCCCGGGCGAAGGTGCGTGTGGGGGAATGTATACGGCCAACACCATGGCGTCTGTCGCCGAGGCACTGGGCATGAGTCTTCCGGGGTCGGCATCACCCGCCTCGTATGACCGCCGCCGCGACTATTTTGCGCACCGATCGGGCGAGGCCGTCGTCGGTATGCTCGATCGAGGCCAGACCGCCCGCGACATTCTGACCATCGCGGCATTTGAAAACGCGATTGCGGTGGCGATGGCCCTCGGCGGATCGACGAATGTTGTGCTTCACCTTCTCGCGATCGCGAACGAAGCCGAAGTCCCGCTCACGCTCGATGACTTCAACCGCATCGGCGCAAAGGTCCCCCACCTCGGCGACCTCAAGCCCTTCGGCAAATACGTGATGAACGACGTGGACCGCCGCGGGGGTCTTCCCGTGTTGATGAAGGCTCTGGTTGACGCGGGACTCATGCACGGCGACGCGCTGACAATCACCGGAAAGACGATGGCGGAAAACCTCGCCGAGATGAACCTCGACGCCTTGGACGGCGAAGTCCTCCGAACCCTCGACAACCCGATCCACGCAACCGGCGGCATCACGATTTTGGACGGAACGTTTGCACCGGAGGGTGCCGTCGTGAAAACCGCGGGATTCGACGCCGCGACGTTCGAGGGACCGGCGCGGGTGTTCGAACGCGAGCGCGCCGCGATGGACGCGTTGACGAACGGCGAGATCGTCGCGGGCGACGTTGTCGTGATTCGCTACGAAGGCCCCAAGGGTGGTCCGGGAATGCGCGAGATGCTTGCGGTCACGGCCGCAATCAAGGGCGCGGGACTCGGCAAAGATGTATTACTGTTGACGGACGGACGATTCTCAGGCGGCACAACCGGACTGTGCATCGGCCACGTAGCTCCCGAAGCAGTGGACGCAGGTCCCATTGCC
>CANKTR010000040.1 GCA_947486475.1 Microbacteriaceae bacterium
CACGGCGTTTGCCGGCCCACTCACCGCCATCAACGCGGCTGTCGTCGGTGTCGTGCTGAGCCTCGCGTTGGTGTTCGCGCAGAACGTCTTTCTCCCCACAAACCAGTCACTCGATCTCGTCGGAATCGCGATCGCGCTCGCGGCGGCGACGGCACTCTTCGGGTTCCGGCGCTCGGTCATGGAGGTCATCGTGGGGGGAGCCTCACTCGGACTTGTCTTGGGGTTGTTCGCCACGTTTGGTGCATAGCGTCACGCAGGGGCAACTCATAGAAAAACCCCCTAAACTCAAATAATGAGCGCAACCATCCTCACCCCTCTCACGTCCAACTACACCGAGCTACTCGTCCGCGTCAAAGCGGCCGGTCTCTTGAAAAAGAAGCCGAGTTTCTATGTCATTCGCCTCGCGGTCATCTCTGTCCTTGCGGTCGGACTGTGGGTTGCTGGTGGCTTCGTGGGGGCATCCGAACTTCACGACGGTCTCGTGATCGGCGTCGCGTTCCTCATTGCTGGTCTGCTGGGTGTCCTCGGAGCCCAGTACGGTTTCATCGCGCACGAAGCGGCTCACCGACAGATTTTCCACAACAACAAGTGGAACGATTGGGCCGGACTGTTGCTCTCGAACCTGTTCGCTGGGCTGTCCTACGGTTTCTGGCTGCGGAAGCACAACAAGCACCACCAAAAACCGAACCAGATTGGTCAAGACCCCGACATCGCGATTCGAGTCCTGAGTTTCACGGTCGAGTCACGCGACGAGAAGCGCGGAATCGAACGCTGGATCTCGAACCGGCAGGGCTACCTGTTCCCCGCCCTGTTGTTCTTGACCGGGTTTGACCTCTTGCTCGACTCGTTCGCGGCACTCCGCCGCACGGATCGACCGATCGGAATCCGTATTCTCGAGTTCTCGCTCATGGTCGTTCGTCAGACGGCGCCCTACGTCATCATGGGGCTCATGTTCGGGTGGCTGTGGGCAATCGCCCTTTGGATGTTCATGATGATGATCTTCGGGTTCTTCATGGGCGCCGCGTTCGCACCGAACCACAAGGGAATGCCCCTGGTTCCGCGCGACGCCAAACTCGACTTCTTCGAACGTCAGGTTCTGACGAGCCGAAACATTCGCGGAAGCTGGCTCAAAGACAACCTCATGGGCGGACTCAACTATCAGGTCGAACACCACCTCTTCCCGTCGATGGCCCGCCCGAACCTCAAACGCGCACACGACATCGTCGTCGCGTACTGTGCCGACAAGAACATCACGCTGGTCGAGATGAACCTCATGTCCTCCTACAAGGCGATCATCGTCTATTTGAACAAGGTCGGCCTGAGCAACAACGCCGATCCGTTTGTCTGCCCGATGGTAGCGGACATGCGCCCCCGCTGGTAATTTGCCGAGCGCTAGGCTGGTGCTATGACGTGGCTGGTGACGGGCGGGGCTGGGTACATCGGAGCACATGTGGTCCGCGCGTTCACCGAGGCGGGCATTGCCAGCGTCGTTCTCGATAATCTGTCGTCGGGACATCGCGGATTCGTGCCGGCCGATATTCCGTTCGTTCGGGGATCCATTACCGACGGCGAGGTTCTCCAGGCTCTCTTTGCCCAGTACTCGATTGATGGTGTTGTCCACCTTGCCGGCTACAAATATGCGGGGGAGTCGACCACGTTTCCGTTGCTCACCTATGAACAGAACGTGACCGGCACCGCATTTCTGTTGGCGGCGATGACGAACGCGGGAGTGCGGCGCATGGTTTACTCGTCGAGCGCGGCCGTCTACGGCAACCCGGATGTGGACATCATTACCGAGTCAACGCCGACCAAACCTCTGTCACCATACGGCGAGACAAAACTAATCGGGGAGTGGCTTATGCGCGATCAGGGAATCGCTCAGGGTCTTGCCCACACGAGTCTGCGCTATTTCAACGTTGTTGGATCGGGAACCGATGAGGTTTTTGACACGAGTCCGCACAACCTTTTTCCGCTCGTCTTTGATGCGCTTACCGATGGACGAGCACCGAGGATTTTTGGAAATGATTATCCGACAGAGGACGGAACGTGTGTCCGCGACTACGTTCATGTCGCGGATGTCGCCGCCGCTCACGTCAGCGCCGCGCACGCAATGATTGCAGGAACGACACTCGAACCGGTCTACAACCTCGGCAGCGGCGTGGGAACGTCCGTGGGGCAGATCATGACGGCGGTCGCGCAGGCAACGGGCATCACATTCGAGCCCGAGATTCACGCCCGCCGAGCCGGCGAACCTGATCGGATAGTAGCGGAGGGCTCCCTCGCAGCCCGGGACGTGGGGTGGGCGCAGCGTCACACCGTCGAGTCGATGGTGGCGTCCGCGTGGTCCGCGTGGTCGGCGCGAAAGGCCAATTCCTAACATGGTCGGGTCGGAAACCATTGTCGATCGGGTGACGACTCGGTTCACCGAGGTTGTCGGGGCAGACCCCCTTGGTGTGTGGTCCGCACCCGGTCGAATCACCATCATCGGGGATCACACCGACTACAACGCGGGATTATCGTTACCCATCGCCATCAACCTCAGCGTGGTCGTCGCCGTCGGAGTTCGGGATGATGGGCGGGTGCGCGTCGTCTCGCCCTTCGGCGACACGACCACGGTGGAATTGACTCGGTGTGTGCCGGGGTCCGTGAGCGGCTGGTCGGTCGTGCCGCTTGGAGTGTTGTGGGCACTCGGCGGTTCGCGCGGCGGAGCATCGGGATTGGACATCGTGATCGATTCGGATATTCCCGCCGGCCTGGATTTTGGGGCCTCGTCGGCGATCGCGTGTGCCGTCGCCGTCGCGGTGAATGACCTGTGGGAAATCGACCTCGGGCGAATGGAGTTGGTTCACGCCTGCCAATGGGCGGAACACGACATGGTGGGCACACTGACGACGATGGTCGACACGGCGACGGCGATGTCCGGGGAAACGGACTCGGCGGTGCTCGTCGACTGCCAATTGGCCGAAGCCTCGGTGGTTCCCTTTGCCCTTGCCGATGCCGGGCTTGCACTCCTTGTCATTGTTTCGGACGGACATCGTTCGCCCGGCGGGGCCGCCAATCAGGATCGACGCGCGGCGTGTGAACGAGCGGCCGGGTCGCTCGGAGTCGAGACGCTGCGGGGCCTCGCCGTCAATGACCTGCCACGTGTGCGCGAAACTCAGGACGAGGAAACGTACCGGCGGGTCCGTCACGTGGTCACCGAAAACGCTCGGGTGGCGGCGGTTGCCGAATTGTTGTGGTCCGACGGTCCGCGCGCGATCGGGGACTTCCTCGTCGCCTCCTACCTGTCGATGAGGGACGACTTCGATGTGCACAACTCGCACAGTTCCCGGGTGATCCGGTCGGCGCAGCGGGCCGGCGCCCTGGGGGCTCGGATGACGGGCGGGGTGGTCATCGCCCTCGTACCAACCGAATTGCTGTCGTTCGTCGAGCGCAAGGTTCGCCAGGCCTTTGCTGATGAACAGCTGGACGAACCGGAGTTGTTTGTGGTGACCCCATCACGAGGCGCTCACCGCGTGTATTAGCGTTTGGCCTTGGCAAGAGTTCCGGTCGTGCGTTGTGTCGGGTCAAAAACAACGCAATCAACTCCGCGGTCACCGTTCGCCCACGAGGATTCGGTGGGGTAGTAGTACTGGAAATCCAATGCCGAGATACCGAAGTCAAGCCCGACAAACTTCGTGAACTCGAGTGCACATTTCTTGGTACCCAAGCTGACGAGATCCTCGACCGAGGGGTACTCGGTCCCGTCGACGGCTAGTGACGCGAACACCTCAAGGTCATGGGCGGAATCGCACTCGACAATTGGCTCGGTCGACGCGATTCCGTCTTCAAGGTTTTTTTGGTCGAGACAATCGCCAAGCGCCAATTCCACGAGCCCGGTCGGTGCGAAGGTCGGTGCGGCGGTGGGGGTTGCCACGGGCTCCGGCGCACCGCCATAGGTATCGACAAGCGTGGAAACCATTGTGCATCCGGCGAGCAAAAGCGAACCGATAATCAACACCGAGGTGAGTCGAAGGGCCGAGAGAGTGACTGTGAGCACGGTCTAAGACTACCGAAGGGTCGACAGAACGGCATCGTGCAAATGGCCGTTCGTTGCGCACGCGGTGCCGTGCCAGGGGCCTTCTCGACCTTCAATATCGGTCAACCGACCACCGGCCTCTTCGAGAATCGGGATGAGCGCGGCCATGTCGTAGGGCTCAAGGCCGCATTCGGTCGCGACATCGATTGCCCCTTCGGCGACGAGCATGTAGGCCCACATGTCACCGATGGCTCGCGCCCTCCACGCCGACGTTGCGAGTGCAATCGCTTGATCACCGCGACCCGCCTCAATCCACCCTGGCAGAGAGTTGTACGAGACGACCGCGTCGTCGAGAGACGCAACCGAGCTCACCGACAGGCGCTCTTCGTGTTTCCCGGCGCGCTGCGTGTAGGCACCGTGGCCTTTCGCACCCCACCAGCGTTGCCCCAGAGCGGGAGCGGACACGACGCCAACGACGGGAACGCCATCGATCGCGAGTGCGATGAGTGTTCCCCAAATCGGCACGCGGCGGAGAAAATTGGCAGTGCCGTCGATCGGGTCGACGATCCACTGACGATGGGGGCGGCCCTCGCCCTCCTGGTGACCGGTTGCACCGAACTCTTCACCCAATACCGCATCGTCCGGTCGTGCTGCGGCAAGTCCTTCTCGAATTGCGTGTTCAACCTCGCGGTCCGCTTCAGTGACGGGCGTTCGATCGGGTTTCGTGGTGACGGTGAAGTCGTGAGACTCATATCGGCGCATTGACACGAGGTCGGCCATCGCCGAGAGTGAGCGGGCGAGAGCGAGGTCGTC
This sequence comes from Microbacteriaceae bacterium, assembly GCA_947486475.1. Next base: position 4,832 of record CANKTR010000040.1, read on the forward strand.
CTGAACGGTGATGGTCACGCTGTCAGGTTACGCCACGGAATCCAGCGACAAAATCAAGCGTTGGACCGAATCGAGGCGTGCCGCTCCTTCTGGACCGAGGGCGTCGGCGGCAACGGCTTCGACCATGGCGCAGTCGTCGTCGCGGTGGTTGCATCCGCGCGGGCAGTCCTCGGCGATTTCGGCTAAATCCGTAAACGCCGCGAGGACAGACTCAGGGCGCACGTGCCCCAACCCGAACGAGCGAACTCCGGGGGTGTCGATGAGCCAACCGCCACCGGGGAACCGAAAGGACGCCGTTGACGACGAGGTGTGGCGGCCCCGACCCGTCACGTCATTGACGACTCCGACGGCTCGTTGCGCGCTGGGAATGAGGGCGTTGACAAGAGTGGATTTCCCGACGCCCGAGTGGCCGACCGCGACGGTGGTGTGCCCCACGAGCAACTCGGCCAATTCGGCGAGGGGTGGGTCGTCAGAGCGTGACGTCACGACGGGGACATTGAGTCCGTGAAAATGAGCGAGGAATACGGTCGGATCCGCGAGGTCGGTCTTTGTCACGCAGAGGATCGGCAGAATTCCCGCGTCAAACGCGGCCACCATGTACCGGTCGACCAGTCGTTGTCGCGGCTCTGGATTTGCCGCCGCGACGACGATGAGCATCCGATCGGCATTCGCCACGATCATTCGCTCGACCGTGTCGCTGTCGTCCGCCGAGCGTCTCAGAACGGTCGTGCGCGTTACGACTCGAACAATTCGTGCGAGAGTGCCGTCGCCGCCCGTCGTATCGCCCACGATGTCAACGAGGTCACCCGTGACAATCGGAGTCCGCGACAACTCGCGCGCGCGCTTGGTAATGATCTCGCGCTCCTCCGGTGTTCCCTCATCGGCGAGAGTCAGGTATCGACCACGGTCAACCGTAATCACGCGCGCTTCTATCGAATCGTCGTGTGCCGGCCGATTCTTGGTGCGGGGCTTGCTGCCGCGTTTCGGCGGGCGGACCTTGGCGGCCGTTTCGTCATAGTCATCGAAGCGGTCGGCGTCCTCCGGGGGCCAATTCATGAATCGAGCATCGCTGACCACATCGCCGGGAATTCGGGAAGCGTCTTGGCGGTCGTGTCGATGTTGTCCACGTCAACCCCGTCGACGGCCAGACCGATGATGGCACCGGCGGTCGCCATGCGGTGGTCGTGATAGCTCTGCCACACGCCACCGTGGAGCGGCGCGGGTTCGAGGTGGACGCCATCGGGCAATTCCGTTGCGTTGCCACCGAGGCGGTTGATTTCGGTCACGAGCGCGCGCAGTCGGTCGGTCTCGTGTCCGCGAAGGTGGGCGATACCCGAGAACGTCGACGGCGTCGTGGCGAGGGCGGCGAGCGCGATGAGTGACGGAGCCAGTTCGCCACCGGTCGAAAGGTCCAGGTTCACCCCGTGGAGTGGTCGTCCCCCACGGAACCCCGGGCCGCCATCAACGGTGAGACCCCGTTCGTCTCGCGTGACCGTCCCGCCGAACTGCTCGAAGTACCCGCCGAGGTCGTCGCCGACCTGAGTCGTGTTTCTCGGCCAATGGGGGATCGTGACGGTTCCCCCAGCAATCAGCGCGGCGGCGAGGAACGGCGCGGCGTTGGAGAGGTCGGGTTCCATGTCGATGTCAATCCCCGAGATTGGCCCAGGCTCGACCCGCCACACGCCGCGCTCGGGTTCCGTGACGGTGACCCCGCGGGCGCGAAGGCACGCGATGGTCATCTCGATGTGGGGCATGGACGGCAGGTGTTCGCCCGTGTGGCGGAGCGTGATCCCGTTGGTGAAACGTGCGCCGGCGAGGAGCAGTCCAGAGACAAACTGGCTCGACTGTGAGGCGTCTATCGAGATGTCGCCACCGACTACGTGACCCGTTCCGCGAACCGTGAACGGTAATGTTCCGCGACCGTCGTCGTCAACCTCGACGCCCAACTTTCGGAGGCTCTCAATTGTCGTTGCTATCGGGCGTTGCCGAGCGCCATCGTCGCCATCGAAGGTCACCGAGCCGTTCACCAGGGTCGCAATCGGTGGCACGAACCGCATCACGGTTCCCGCTAATCCGCAGTCAATCGTGACACCCCCGGTCAGTTCCGCCGGAGTAACGAGTACCGTGTCTGACCCCCCGCCTAAACTGTCACGACACTCAACACCGAGTTGACCGAGCGCGTCCATCATCAGGGCCGAATCTCGTGATCGAAGTGGGCGGTGAATCACCGAGGGACCAACGGCCAGCGCGGCCAAAACCAGCTCGCGGTTGGTGAGGCTCTTGCTTCCCGGAATGGGAACGACGGCGTGGAGCGGGGAGGTCGCGCGCGGCGCGGCCCAATTGTCGCTCTCTCGGGAATAAACGCGGGACGTCATTGGTTTCGACTCTACGCGAGGAACAGCCCCACAAGGGCAGGAGAAAAGGAGTAAGCCATAGAATCACGACTAATGGTTACTGACGAATTCCCCGACGATAACGACACCAGCGAGGGCGAACACGCAAACGCTGACGACGTCCTTATCCCTGATTCGCACGAATGGGATCCGTCCGAAATCGAGACGAACTACGTCAACCGTGGTTCGTTCGAAGAGGTGTACAACTCGGTGTATCCCCGTTTGTACCGACACGCGGTGTACGAACTCGATCGCCTGAACCTGTCGAAGAATCAGGTGGAAGAAGTGCTGCAGACCGCCATGGGAAAGGCCTATCAGAACTGGGACACCTACACCCAGGGAACATATGCGCTGGGGTGGCTCAAGAAAATCATCACGAATACGGCCTATAACCTTCGACGCAAGGAAAAGAACGAGCCGCTGTTGTTTGGCGACATGGGAATCATCACAGATACTCCCGCCTACTCCGCGCGCAGCGCCGAGAGTTCCGTGATCGAATCGGTCACGTTCGACGAAATTCGTGCGTTGTTCGACGAGGTGCGGGAACCATTCCGATCTGCCCTCAAGCTGGTCATTCTGGAAGAAATGCCCTACCAGGACGCCGCCGACAAGATCGGGGTACCGCTCAACACGATGCTCACCCGTGTGAATCGGGGTCGTGCAATCCTCAAGGAACTCGTGCTCACACACAAGAGAGAAATGGGAATCTAATGGACATGAATCGCGATTGTGGCTGTGAATCCGCCCGACAGCGGATGGACATCCTCATTGACCGTGA
>CANKTR010000041.1 GCA_947486475.1 Microbacteriaceae bacterium
CCGAGAAATTGACAACGTTATCCCGATCTATCGGCAAGTCGATGTTGGTCGACAAGGGGCTCAATTCGGGGTTCATCGTGACACTCGGAGCTGAACTCGCGGGGATTTCCGGTGACTCGGTAAAGTTCTTCACATTGCCTTACACTGGTGCGGGGATGCTTGGAACTCAATTTGTCGTGCACGTCGACATTCCGAATCTGAGACAAATTCGGAAAAACTTGAGGGACGATACACTAGCAACCTATACACAACCGCCGTTGCCGCCGACGTCGGATTGGCCATAGGGAGGCGGAAGCTTGACGGTGAGTACTAGAGCTAGTGCACGTTCATTACTGGTAGTGCTTCCTGTTTATGGCAACGCCGAATTGGCAATAAAGTGCCTGCGTTCATTTGCGCCCGAGGCGCAGGGCGCTCCCGATCGAGTCATCGTCGTGAACGATCGAGGGCCGGAATCCTTGAAGGTCGATAAGGCGTTACGACGCGAATTGGCGACGTACCCCGAGACGTTCCGACTTGCCACGAATTCGGGAAACCTCGGACTTGTCGAAACACTCAACGCGGCACTCAGCTCGGTAGACGTCGAGAACTATGACGTCTTGATCGTGAATTCTGACATTCTGCTGATACCTGGTGCCATTTCCGAAATGAGACGAATTCTTCGCGGCAATGACACCACGGGAATCGTGTGTCCTCGCAGTGATAACGCGTCAATCGCTTCAGTTCCGCATCTCGCAGGGTCATCGCGAACCGCCGCGTCACGCGAATACGCGCGATGGGTCACAACCCAGCCCGAATCAATCACCGTACCGACTGCCGTGGGATTCTGCATGGTCGTACGCGGCGAACTTTTTCGTCAATTCGGTTTTTTCGACACCGTTTTTTCTCCCGGTTACGGAGAAGAGAACGACTTTTCGATGAGAATCAGGCGAGGCGGTTGGCGTGTCGCTTTGGCCAATCGCGCCTTTGCCTTTCACGTCGGTGGGGCGAGCTTCGGACGGGACAGTGCCGCCGAACTACAACTTCGAAATGAAATTGTTTTCCGACGGCGTTATCCTCGCTATACGTTCGATCGGGAGATGTACCTCGTCAACGGAACTGGCTCAGCGCGCGGAAGCCGTCTCGCTATCAAATCGCTCGCGCTCGTGGTCGCCATTGTGAAGACGATTGTGTTCGCCGTTCTAGGACTGGCGCCGCGAAAATCAGCGCGGCTTGTTCTCGCAATTCGAAATGCTTTTCACCGGTCCAGATAATGACCGAAGGTGATGCTGTAGTCGTCGTCATTCCGACGACAGTGATGTGTTCGAACGGTTTCGTCAATAAAACCGATGGTCGATTTCGTCTTCATCGTCGACGGACGGGTTCTGCGGCGTGACGAACTCGGTCGCCCAGCGAAACAGCGCCACAACGGCCCCGCCGACGACGAGAAAACCGCCCACCACAATGACAAGGCCGATGATCACACCGAACGCAACGTTCCACGAATCCATGTCCCGAGACTAGGCGGGGCAACGGACGCGTAACCTGCGCGACAATAGAGATGTGTCCACCCAACTTCTTGAGACTGCGCTCGCCATCGCCCGCGAGGCGGCCGCGTTGGCGGCCGAGCGTCGTCGCGGAATCGTCGAGGTGGCCGACCTGAAGTCGTCCTCGGTGGACGTCGTCACGGCGGTGGACCGCGAGATCGAAGCCTTGATTCGGCAGCGACTTGCCGAACGCCAGCCGGGCGACGGGTTTTTAGGCGAAGAAGGCGGACACGCCGAACGCACGACGTCGCTCACCTGGGTCGTTGACCCGATCGACGGAACCGTCAACTACCTCTACGGGATCCCGCAGTACGCGATCAGCATCGCCGTGGTCGAGGGAGACCCAACCCCGCAGGGCTGGCAGGAAGTGGCGGGGGTTGTGATTGACGTGTGTAGCGGTCGGGAATTCACCGCAACACGCGGTGGTGGTGCGTTCGCCAATGGAGTGCCACTTGCGGTCAATCGCCCAGAGTCGCTTGGGCAATCGTTGCTGTCGACGGGCTTCTCGTATTCCCAGACGATTCGGACCCAACAGGCTCAGGTCATGGCCCGAGTGATGCCCCACGTTCGCGATATTCGACGGATGGGAGCAGCCTCACTGGATCTGACGGCCATCGCCGCCGGCCAGTTGGACATCTATTTTGAGCGAATGTTGCAGCCCTGGGACCACGCCGCGGGGGTTCTCATCGCGCGCGAAGCGGGTGCCGAGGTGCGCGGGTGGAACGGCGCTGCACCGGACGTCGATTGGCTGTTGGCCGCCCACCCGAAGGTCGTCGACGAGATCGAGTCGATACTCGTCGAGTCGGGTGCCCATTTTCCCATCACGTAGCGCTCGCGCCAAAGCCTCGCTTAGGATGGCTCAGCATGACTTTTCTGGAGGTCTCGTGACATTCGATTCGGATTCGGCGCCTGAGGGCAGTCCCGATGAGTCGCGCCCCGATGATGACGGTTCGGGCCTCTCGAGGCGGGAAATTCGCCTTCGCGCCGAACAGGAAAAAGTTTCCGCCATTGCGCGCAAGCAGGAACTCGAACGAATTCGGGACGCCGCACTTGCTCGCGCAGCCGAGATTCGCCTCGAAAAAGAGGCGGCTCGTGTTCGGGAAGCAGACAACGAGCGCTTTCAGCAGCAGGTCAACAACAGTCAACAAATTCCACCACTCGGCTACGCCGAGCGCGGGCACGAGGGTGCGAAACGACGACTTCGTGACGAAGCGCGCTCCCGGAAACGAGACGAGCCTCGAGCAAAAGTCCCGGCGAAACCGGCCGGCTCCGCCTCGGCCGCTCGGGCCCATCGTCTTCGAAATGGCGCGGGTCGCGCCGCGGTTCTGATGGTCGTGTCGGGACTGCTCGCGGTGCTCGCGTTACCCGCCACCGGCTTCAACGTCGAGAACAACGGCTGGGCGGCAGAAAAGGACAATAATGACCAATCGGTCAAGATCACCGCGTCCAGTTCTGAAGCCGAACAAGTGGCGCTCAGCGAATATGTCGTGACGTCGTACGCGGACCTCCTCAAACTGACCTATGGGGCGTCCCTCGGGTTCAAGTATTCCGTCACCAACAGCGGTCCGATCCGCTGGCCTTTCCCCGTGGTCGTTCCCATTTCGTCCGGATTCGGAGGTCGCGTCGCACCCTGTTTCGGATGCTCCTCGTACCACCAGGGGCTCGACTTCGACCCGGTGGAGGGTACGCCGTTCTATTCCATTGCCGACGGCGAGGTCATCGAAGTGAACGACGACACGTGGGGTTACGGCAAGTGGGTTCTCATTCGGCACAACGTGGGCGATAAAAAGTTCGACAGTCTTTACGCCCACATGATCCGTGATTCAACCGGGGTCAAAGTCGGACAGGAAGTTAAAGTCGGCGACTATATCGGACGGGTCGGAAACACGGGGACCTCCACGGGCGCCCATCTTCACTTTTCGATTCTTGTCGACGGGGTACACGTCGACCCGTTCGAGTGGCTGAAGAAATACACCAAGGGGAACTGACAAGTAGCGAGGGCGGGACTTGAACCCGCGACACCACGATTATGAGCCGTGTGCTCTGACCACCTGAGCTACCCCGCCGCGACCTGAAAAGGCCGAGCCCCGAGTCAGGATTGAACTGACGACCCCTTCCTTACCATGGAAGTGCTCTACCACTGAGCTATCGGGGCGAGTGCCTCGAAGGCACCCTGCGAGATTAGCACCCCGAACGGCGTGACACGAAATTCAGAAGCCTATTCCGAGTAACGCGGGAGAGCGGATCGACCCGCGGACCGCGAGCGGAGATGAGCGCGACACGCCGCGACCACAAGATGTTGTGAAATGACAGGAATGTCATTCACGACATATAGTATTTCTCCTACGGCTCTACCGCCCCAAACCTTCAGGAGGAACTATGGACTTCGACAACGACAGTGTTGGCGGCTATGCGGTTCCCGTCGACCCGATGGACCTGCTGCAGTGTGACAGCTGCCAGTAACTAGCTGAAGCCTCGAGAACCCCGACCACTGCGTAGTGGTCGGGGTTCTTCTTGTCTGACGAGAACTATTCGGCTCGGCGAGTGATAATGAGTGCATGAGCGACGTGCGCACACCCGACCCCGCCTGGTTCTCCGACGAGGAGTTCGATGGAATCCGCCGCCGACTTCCGCTCTTGTACGTCGAAGCAGTGCCGGTTCGACTCGATGATGACGGTTTTGTGACCGACGTCGGCGTCTTGATCCGGGTCGATGAATACGGTGAGATGAGGTCCGCTCTCGTGGCCGGTCGTGTGAAGTTCGGCGAGACCGTCCGCGAGGCGTTAGCCCGCAATCTCGCCAAAGATCTCGGCGCACTCGCGTTTCCGCAACTTCCGCACAGCACCGTCCCGGCTACGGTCGCCGAATACTTCCCATTCCCCGGGCGACTCGTCGACGAACGGCAACACGCGGTCTCTCTCGTTTTCGTCGTTCCGGTTTCCGGTGAGGCGCAGCCCCGGCAGGACGCCCTCGACATTCGGTGGATTCCGGTGAGCGACGCGGTTCGCGATTCGATTGACGGTGAGTTCGTGGGCGGCCGTGGCGCGGTCCTTCGCGCCGCCTTAGCCACCGTGTCCTTCCGCTGAGTAACGATTTCCCTCGCTTCCCGGCTTTCGACATAGTTTTCGTTGCGCGATGGGAGCGTGGGCGCACGAAAGTGTTGTTGTGACACGATAATCGCGCAAGGGTCTGCCGTTTCACCCCCATCGGCCGTACAGTATTGCTGTTCACTTCAATGGAGGCGCTATGTCTGACCCTTTACGTATGCACATTCACGATGCCGAAACGGCGGTTCTTCGCGAACGAATTTTCGAGTACACCCGCGACCGCATGCAGATGGATCCGCCCCCGCTCGACAAGGGGATGCCGTTCACCGAGCTTCGAGCGCTCATGCCCGACACCATCACCGAAAAGGGCATCGGAGGCGACACGGCGATGACGTTGTTCGGAGACATCCTCGCCCCCGCATCGATGTCGACCGACAACCCGTCGATGGTCGCGTTCATTCCCGTCGCACCGACGGAAGCGTCCATTCTGTTTGATCTTGTGGTCTCGGCGTCGTGCCTGTTCGGTGGGTCCTGGCTCGAAGGGGCCGGCGCAATCTACGCCGAAAACGAGGTGCTGACGTTCCTCGCGAAAGAAGCCGGGTTGCCGGAATCTGCGGGAGGGGTTTTCGTTTCGGGTGGAACCAATGGGAACCTGTCCGCGTTGGTGGCCGCTCGGTTTGACGCCGAACGTCGACGCACCGAAGCCGGGTTGCCGCGCCCCGCGCGTTGGAGGTTTGTGACGTCGGAAGAGGCACATTCCTCTGTGGTTCAAGCGGGCCGCGTCATGGACGTCGACGTCATTTCGGTGCCGGTCGCGGCCGACGGTCGCATGACGGGGTCCGACATCGAGAACGCCGTTGGCGATGATTGGGACGGAATCTTTGCGATCGTCGCGACGGGGGGAACGACCAACTTCGGGATTGTGGACGATATCGCGAGCGTTGTTGCCACCGCCCGCACCCACAACGTGTGGGTTCACGTCGACGGTGCATACGGAATCGCCGGAATGTTTGCTTCGTCCACCAAAAAGTATTTTGACGGGATAGAGGGCGTTGACTCGTTCATCGTCGACCCCCACAAGTGGCTGTATGCGCCTTACGACTCGTGCGCCTTGATTTATCGGAACCCCGCGATTGCCCGCGCCGCACACACGCAGCACGCGTCGTATCTCGATGTTCTCACCGACACCGACGAGTGGAACCCGTCCGATTTCGCGATCCACCTTTCGCGCCGCGCCCGCGGACTCCCGCTGTGGTTTTCGCTCGCTACGCACGGCGTCGCCGCGTATCGCGAGGCAATCGAATCGAACAACATCGTGGCCCGGGAAATCGCCCAGGTGATTCGCGACAGCGACCACCTCGAGCTGGTTCGCGACCCGATGCTGTCCGTCGTGGTGTTCCGCCGCAAGGGCTGGACGAGCGAGCAGTACAACGCGTGGAGTGACGCGCTGTGGCAGGAAGGCACAGCCGCGTGCTTCCCGTCCAAATTCAAGGGCGAGCCGGTCCTGCGGTTCGCAATCGTCAACCCACGCACGACGGTTGATATTCTGATAAACCTCGTGGAAAGCCTGAAGGACTAAATCATGGCAAATCGTTGGACGGCGGAATGGGAACAGCACACCCGCACGTGGATGGCGTGGCCCTCGTCGGGTTACGCCCTCGGTGAATCCGAGGACGAGTCCAACGAAGCGCGCGCCGCCTGGTCGTCGGTGGCCAACACGATTGTCCGTTACGAACCCGTCACGATGGTCGTCGATTCCAGCGCGGTTGCCATCGCCCGCGAGTGGCTCGACGAGTCCGTGGACATCATTGAGGCTCCGCTCGATGACGCGTGGATGCGGGACATCGGTCCGACGTTTGTCCGACGCGCCGACGGGGCACTTCTCGGCATCGATTGGACCTTCAACGGCTGGGGCGCACAGTCCTGGGCGATGTGGAACCACGACGCCGAAATCGGTCGCGCAGTTCTGGCTTCGGCCAACGTTCCCGTCATCTCGTCGTCTCTCACGAATGAGGGCGGCGGAATTCACACGAACGGTGACGGAGTCGTCTTCGTGACCGAGACCGTACAACTCGACCCCGGTCGAAACCCGGGTTGGACGCGCGACGAGGTCGAACGCGAATTGTCGGACACGCTCGGTGCGACGCGCATCGTGTGGTTTCCCCGCGGACTCACCCGTGACTACGACGATTTCGGGACGCGCGGGCACATTGACATCGTCGCGGCGTTCTGTAACCCCACCACGGTTCTCTATCACGACCAGCGAAACCCCGAACACCCCGACAACGCGGTGTCCCAGGAAGTCCGCGCGATTCTCGAGGCGGAAGGCTTTGACCTGATTGCGGTGCCCGCACCCGAGACGCTTCGGGACGAGGAGGGTTTCGTCGACTATTCGTACATCAATCACTACGTCTGCAATGGCGCGGTGATTCTGTGCGGTTTTGACGACCCCAACGACGAGATCGCCAAGAGAATCCTCGAAAAGGCGTATCCCGGTCGGACGGTTGAGTTGGTTGACGCCCGTGCACTGTTTGCCCGCGGAGGCGGAATCCACTGCATCACGCAGCAGGAACCTGCTTAACCGAGTTCCGTCCAGGTAATGACGAACGCGGTGTTGAACCGCGGATGGCACTGTGAGCACGACGCCACCATGTTGCGCGGGCGACGGTAACGCACAATCGAGTGTCCCGCGGCGCAGGTCCCGATCCAGCGCGCGAGGTGGTCGGGCGTCGGGCCGGTGTGCCTGGTGGACCCGGTGTATCCGATTGACCGAGCCGTCGCGAGCCAGCGTGCGCTGTGGTTTTCGCGCTTGCCGCAGAGTGCGTGCGCAATTTCGTGCAACACCGTTTGTTCCGCGTCGTCCAGGGACACGAGTTCGGTGATGTGGCGGGACAGCGTGATCACCGCGCGATCGTGATGACAGGCTCCGGCTCGACGGCGCGCGTGGTCAAACCGAAACTGCCAGGTAGCGGGGAGGTGACCGAGGTGGTCCTTCATCAACCTCTCGGCGAGATACTGAACGGAAACGAGGTCGGCCACCGTCCCAGCCTAGGCACTCGTCACGATCGAAACAGGTTGCGCGCGGGCGGAGGCGACGGTGTCGCGGTGTTGTCCGTCACGATGGCGGTGCTCGCCGACCAGGCCTGGGCTTCCGGTCCCGCAATGAGCGCGGTCGGGTGCGGACCCTTGCCCGCGAGTGTCGAAACCCACGCCGGGACATTTCCATCGCACTTCGCGGCGATGACAACATTGCCAAAGCGTTTGCCGTTCGCGACCCCCTGCTCGGCGATGGCGAAGGCATCGCCGAAGACAAACCGAATCGTCGCGAGCTGTCCGCGGGCGAACGCCATGGGTGGACCGTCCGTCACGTTCGCGACGACGACCCCGGTCGGGGTGAGCAACGCCTTGACGGCGGTGTA
>CANKTR010000042.1 GCA_947486475.1 Microbacteriaceae bacterium
GAAGGATTATTCGTGAATGACCCGCATATCTGGTGGTACGTCTCTCGCGTGAGCGCACTCACCGCCTGGGGGCTCATGTCGTTCTCGGTGGTGTGGGGCGTCCTTTTGTCCAGCCGAGTTTTTCAGGGGCTCGACAATCCCGCGTGGCTCAAAGACCTTCACAAATACCTGAGCACGCTGACCGTGGTTCTTGCCAGCGTCCACACGACGTCACTGATGCTCGATCCGTACGTAAAGTTCGACGCCGCTGACCTGTTCATTCCCGGGGTGGCGACATACGAAGGCGCCACAGAACTCATCAACATCGCCTTGGCCGTGGGTGTGGTCGCGATGTGGGTGATGTCGATCGTGTACGTGACGTCGTTGGTCATGGACAAGATTCCGCGCGCGCTGTGGAAAGCAATTCACTACCTGTCCTACGCCGTATTCTTTGCGGTCGGAATTCACGCGGCGTTCGCCGGGTCGGACGTGGGCAGTTGGTGGTACGCCGCGGTCTCTATTTTTGTCATTTCCATGACCCTGATTGCTCTTTTCATCCGCTTCGCAGTGATTTTCCTTCGAGAACGTCGAGCGGTAGCGGACGCCAAAATAGCCGCGTACCGGGCAGAATTACAGTCCGAACGCGCCGCGATGGTGCTGGAGAACCCCGACGAGAACAGTCGGGAAAAACGAACGATGGTGGTGCAGAAAGTGACCGCACTCGCCAAGGACATCGTGGGTATTCGACTCATTCCGGTTGGCGGGGGGAACGTTGCGTGGTGGGACGCGGGGTCTCACCTGACGCTTCATCTCGCGAATGGAATGGAACGGCAGTATTCCTTATGCGGCGACAGTACGGATCGAACTGGGTATGAAATCGCGGTGCTCGACACGCACGGCCCCGAGGGGGGGTCGACCTGGATTCACCGCAATGTTGTCGCGGGAACGGTCATTCCCGTCAGTGGTCCACGAAACCACTTCCCCATGGTTCCCGCACGGACCTACCTGTTCATCGCTGGCGGAATCGGAATCACCCCGATTCGGGCAATGATCGAGGCACTCCCTGCGCAACGCGACTGGCACCTGCTGTACCTGGGCAAAAACCGCGCCGCGATGGCACTCGCCGACGAGGTGGCACAGTCCTATGGCAAGCGCGTCACGATTCACGAGTCCGACGTTTCGGGCCGATTTGACCTTTCTCCGCTCCTCGAATCCACCCACGCCGATGTTTACTGTTGCGGCCCCGAGTCACTGATGTCCGAGGTCGAACAGCGCATCGAACGATCGCGGGCCCACCTCGAACGCTTCAACCCGGTTGTGCGTGAACTCGACGGCGGGGCAAAGCCACTCGTTGTTCGACTGGCGTCCACGGGCAAAAAAGTTGCCGTCGCGGCCGACGTGTCGATTGCATCGGCACTCAATGCGGCGGGCGTCCCGATTCAGACGTCGTGTGGAAAGGGCGTCTGTGGAACATGCGAACTGCGAGTGGTTGAGGGAACGCCAGCTCACTTGGACAGCGTCATGCCCGATTCGGACAAAGACAAACTGGGGGTCTTCTACCCGTGTGTGTCAAGAATTGTGGGAAGCGAAATTACGGTCGACGCTTAGTCGACGTCAAAATCGTCGTCAACCCACGCATCGTCGTCAGTCCGCAATAACTGCCACGCGAGGTAGGCGACGCCAGCCACCAGCGCAACCCCGAGCCCGGCAGCGATGAACCCGCCCAGTCCCGACTTCTTCGGGACCACTGGTGTCTTCGCCATCAGGCGGCGACCGGCCACCAGGCCACTAGCAATGAGCGGTGCGATACGGGACTCGTATTCGTCACGCGCCCGTGGACCAAGGTCGTTTCGACCGTAATTGCCTGCGAGTCGAGCGGCATCGGCAAGGATGTGACCAGCCGAGTCGAGGACATCGCGCTGGCGACCGAATGCTTTACCCATCGCACGAGTGATTGCCGCGATTTCTTTGGAATAGGACGTGGGCATGGGGCCTCCTTGACACCTTCATTATGACCCACGATTGTTCATCGCGCACATCGGAACGAGGCAGAATGGAACCATGTCAATTCACACACAGACCGCAACCATCCAGACCAATCTCGGGGAGATTCGGGTTCACCTCTTTGGTAACCATGCTCCGAAGACCGTCGCAAACTTCGTCGGCCTTTCCGATGGCTCACAGGTCTGGACACACCCCCAATCGGGGAACGCGATGACGACACCGCTCTACGACGGGGTTGTTTTCCACCGGATCATCCCCACGTTCATGATCCAGGGCGGCGACCCCCTGGGAATGGGCTTCGGGGGACCCGGCTACCAGTTCGAGGACGAGATTCACCCCGAACTTAACTTTTCACAACCGTTCATGCTGGCGATGGCGAACGCGGGACCCGGCACCAACGGGTCACAGTTTTTTATCACCACCGCGCCAACGCCGTGGCTGCAAGCCAAACACACCATTTTCGGGGTGGTCGCGGACGAGGAGTCCCGTGCGGTCGTGACAGCGATTGAGGCAGTACCCACCGGCGCGAATGACAAGCCGGTCACACCGGTCGTGATTTCACACATCGCAATCTCGTGAGCAGCCCAATGTGGGCGTCACTGCGCCGCAATCGAACCCCGGTGACGTTTGTCCTTCTCGGTCTGATCGGCTTGGTTTATGTCGCCCAATATCTGTTGGGCGACCAACTTACTTTTGCACTCGCGTTCTATGCCCCACTAATGGCCGCCGAACCGTGGCGCATCATCACATCCGCGTTCGCACACGGCGGAATCGTCCACATCATGTTCAACGGCTATTCGTTGTGGGTTCTCGGTAATGCGGTCGAGCGCATCGTCGGAAGCGCGAAGTTTGCGTTGATTTTCATCGCGTCGATTGTGGCAGGCTGTCTGGCTGTCGTTGCGATGAACCCGGACTCCGTCGTGATCGGCGCGTCTGCGGGAATTTTTGGCCTGTTCGCGGCCTTGTTTATAATCAATCGCGGTTTGGGAAGCAACAATGTGTCGCTGATTGTCATCATTGGCATCAACCTCGCAATTGGGTTCGTCGTGCCAGGAATTTCGTGGGAAGCCCACCTCGGAGGGCTTGTCGGGGGCGCGGTGTCAACGCTGGTGTTGTTTCGCCGCCGCCGATGAAGTTGTCAACATAGTTATCCCCAGTCGGGGATAATTACATCAGTGTAATTAGGTTCTATCGCCAGCGAGTCGTCATGAGGAAGCCGACAAACATCAGGCCGAAGCCAATCACTATGTTCACCGCTCCGAGGGTTGCGATGGGGAACAACCCCGCACTGACGTAATAAGTCAAAATCCAGACGAGTCCGACGAGCATGAAACCGAACATGATGGGCTTGAACCAGACGGGATTCGGCGCCGCAGTGGTGTTCCGCGCGGGGGTCGAATCCGGGTTCTGGTCGTCTGAGGTCGTCTTTGCCATTGTGCCAGCATACCGACACCCCCCTGCTTGCTCAAACCGAGGATAGAATTGTCCCCGTGCCCCCTTCACCCGACAAGCGAAATTTTCGAATGCCACGTTTTGGTAGACATCGATCGAGCGAGACCACTCAGGATCCGACTCCGGGCCGAACTTACGCACTTCGCGGGAAACCGGACGAGAAAAGTTCCACGGGTTCGGTGACGGGCACAAAACGATCTTCCACTGTCGGGGAAAAGGGAATCGGAGTTCTCCTCACGCGACTACGCGCGCCGTCCCGAAAAATTCGGGAAGTAATCAGTGATCTCTTTATCACTCTCGGCGTTCTTGTCCTGTTTTTTTATGTTTGGTACGTCTGGCTCGGAGACATTGTGACGGGCGCCAAGCAAGACGCCGCGGGAGTGTCCCTCTCGGAGTCCTGGGCGGAAGCGGCGGAGGGAATCCCCGAATACGATCGCGAAAGTGGCAGCTCACAAGGCGCGAAGCGATCACCGAAGCCCCCTGTCGTGGCTTCCCCGAGTGAGGGCGTCGCCTTCGCGACCATCATGGTTCCTCGGTTCGGGTCAAACTATGTGCGAACAATCGCGGAATCGGTCGATGTGAAAAAGGTTCTCAACGACCCATCCACGGGAATCGGACACTATTCGTCCACCGCACCACTCGGCGCTGTGGGTAACTTTGCTCTCGCAGGGCACCGCACCACGTTTGGCGCACCGTTCGGTAACGTCGACCAATTGCGAGTAGGGGACCGAATCTATGTGGAAACGAAAAAAGGCTGGTATGTCTATCGATTCCGCAACATGGAATACGTTTACCCGACCCAAGCTGATGTTCTAAGCAACGTTCCCCGCGAAACAATTGTGGCGCAGGATCGAATTCTCACCATGACCACGTGTCATCCGAAAACGTCTGCTGCGGAACGACTGATCGCCTATTCGGTGTTCGAATCGTTTGTTCCCCGAAAAAACGGCGCCCCGGCTGAAGTCGGAGAGATTCGCGCGGAGTCCTAGACAATGAGCGATAGCGTTAAACCGCCAACGAGCGGCAACCATTCACGAAGGATGAGGAGCTAACTATGTATTCGGCACTGTGGCGTGTTTTGCCGGGGCCTCGCTGGCTCAAAATCGTTGTCCTCGTTGTCCTCGTCATCGCCGTACTTTCGGTGTGCGTCGAGTGGCTTTTCCCGTGGATTGCGGAAAATTTCATCCAACAGGACTCCACGGTCCAACAGTGACCTCGGTTTTCATTCTTGACAATTACGACTCGTTTGTCTACACCTTGGCCGGGTACGTTCAGGAACTGGGCGCCGAAATCGTAGTCGTGCGAAACGATGCCTTTGCTGAAGAGGAAATCCCTTCGAGGCTGGCCGGATTCGACGGAATTCTGATCTCGCCTGGACCGGGAACCCCGGCCAACGCGGGACTCTCGATCCCGATTATTCGATACGCCCTGGCCAACGCGATTCCGCTTTTGGGGGTGTGTCTCGGTCATCAAGCGATTGCGGAGGCGATGGGCGGGACAGTCACCCACGCCGAGGAATTAATGCACGGCAAAACGAGTGACGTCACCCATGAAAGTTCCGCCCAGTTCGACGGTGTCCCCTCGCCGTTTCGCGCAACCCGTTACCACTCGCTTGCGATCGTGAACGGAACGATTCCCGACGAACTGCGTGTCACGGCGCGCACAAGCGGTGGTGTGATTATGGCGGTGGAGCACTCGTCCGCACCGATGTGGGGGGTGCAGTTTCACCCCGAATCGGTCATGACGGAGGGGGGTTACACCATGATCGGAAATTGGCTCGAGACCACCGGAATGACCGGCGTAGCGGCGAAGGCACGAACGCTCAGCCCGCTGATGAACCCCTGAACTATTCGGCGGCGCAGTAGACGATTGTTATCGAGGACTGCTGCGGAGCTTCGCCCCTGAGTGACTGCGACCCGATTTGCTGACCGCTGCACGAATTGTCCGAAATCACAGTGACATCCAGTTGCAGGTCTGGGCCCCGAAGAATTCGCGTCGCTTTTCCAACGCTCATTCCGACCACGTCGGGAATTTTGATTTTCCCATTGGAGACGACGATGTTGATAATGGTTCCCGCGGGAAGGCGCGTTCCCTCTTCGGGGTCACTTCCCACCACAGTGCCTTGTTTCGCGGTCGGCGAAAAACCATCGGTCACTTTCCCTACGACAAATCCGGCCTTCTCGATCGCCGCCGCAGCCTTCTCTTGTGCCAACAGGTTGATGGATGGTACCGCAACGAGGGGAGCACCGGACGATTCGATCACCGTGACAATCTCTCCTGCCGCCAGATTGACACCGGGAGCGGGGGACGTCGAGATGACGGATCCTTCCGGAACGCTGTCGCTGGACTCGACACGGCGAGTCACGGTCAAACCCAGTTCCATGAGCTGTGTTTCGGCGGTCTCGAACGACACGTTGGTGACGTCGGGCATAGAGATGGACAACCCGCTGAGCGCTTGCCCCGAGTTCAAGGTCAGCACATAGAACATCATCCCCACCACGACCGACGCTAGCGCCAAAAGACCCGCTGCGCCGAGGAGTATCCATCGAACGAGGCTTGCTTTGGGTGGCGTATCGCTCTGAAGAAGTGGGCGCAGGTCGTTGAGGTCCATGTTGTCTCCGCCTGTTTCAGGATTGGGTGTTGAGGATGATTCTACGGCGATTCTCGGTGCGGTGACCGCGGCGGTCACCGCCGGAGGTCCCGCCACGGGCTCGGGTGCTGTTACGGGTGCGGTTGCCGCTCGATCGGCTCGCCCACCGCCGATGAGGTTGGTGACCGACCGCAGCGCCGACGCGAAGTCGGCGGCGGTTCGATACCGAGCAGAACGGTCTTTCTCCAGCCCCTTGGCGATAATCATGTCGAATTCCGGAGACAGTTCGGGGCGCCGACTACGAGCGCGAGGCGCCGTCTGGGTGACATGTTGGAATGCGATGGATACGGATGTGTCGCCCGAAAACAACGGAGAACCGGTGACCATTTCGAACAGCACCACCGCGGTGGAATACAGGTCACTCCGGCCGTCGATGATCTCGCCCTTGGCCTGTTCGGGCGAGAAATACTGGGCGGTTCCGACAATCGCGGACGGGTCGTTGGTCGGGTCTTCGATTGCCTGGGCAATACCGAAGTCGCAGACTTTCACAACCCCCGATTGGGTAATCATGACGTTGCCGGGTTTGATGTCGCGATGAATAATCCCCGCCTGGTGCGATTCGGCTAACGCGTCAAGAATTCCGATTGCGATGTGCACCGCGACCTTGGGCTCGAACGGCCCGGCGTCCATTAACTTCCGCAGAATTTTGCCGTCAATGTATTCCATGACGATGTAGGGAATCGGAACGTCGGCCGACACCGCCGGGATGAATTCTTCGCCGGCGTCGTACACCCGCACGATGTTCGGATGCCCCATGGCGCTCACTGAGTGGGCTTCGCGCTGGAAGCGGTTTCGCGATTCGGCATCGGCTGCCACATCGGGGCGGAGCGCTTTGATCGCGACCCGGCGCTGAAGCCGAGTGTCCGTTCCGACGTACACATTGGCCATGCCCCCGCGTCCGATCAACGCGTCGGGCCGATAGCGCTGGGCAAACAGAAACGGTGAATCCACGATCGAATCCAAGTTGGAACGTGACGACGAATTGTTATCAACCAACGGTAATCACCAGGTCTTCCGATGGATTCGATGCGAGGTCGCCACATCTAACAATGTAGGACACACGAACCTCGGTGGTATCGGCATCAATCACGATTTCGGCGACCGTGACTTTCGAACCAAACGTGCTCACGTCGGGGAAAGAACCTCCATTGACGGTGAATTCATAGGATTCGAGGACAAAACCCTCCGGGCACTCAGCGTAACGGGGCCACGAGATTGTGACGGTTCCCCCGGGAAGGTACGGCCCCGAACTCACCGTCAATGCCGAAGGCGACGGAGGCGTCGGAATCGCGTCATAGAAATACACCGCAACGAGCGAATCTGCGGGAACGCTCCCCCGCGGATTGACGCGATACGCCGTGCCCACCAAATCGATGGACGTCGCGATGTTTCCGGTCACGGCGTCAAGGCGGAGCCCCATCGACGCAAGCTTTTCCTCCACCTGATTGAGCGTGAGTCCGACGAATTCGTCTTCGTTAATCGTGACATTACTGGTGAGCGGATCGGTGGGCGCGGGCGTTGGTTCCACCGTTTCGCTTGCGCTCGGTGAGGGGAGAGGAGCGGGTGCTGATGGGCGCAAGACCAGTGCCACAATTATGCCGACCAGCACGACGGACAGAACGACAACGATGCCGATCAGGGGAAGTGTTTTGGGAAGCCTGCGATACGGAGAACGTTGGTCGTTTTCACGCGGGGCCACGGACACCGGGAGAATTCGGGTCGACGTGTCTTCCGAAA
>CANKTR010000043.1 GCA_947486475.1 Microbacteriaceae bacterium
CCCGGCATGGCTCTTCTTCACATCGCCTACGAACGCCTGCTGTCCGCAATCCACAACGAAGACACGATGGCCGCCTATGCGACCGAGGGACGCCGGATGGGGCGGTTGTTGTACGAGGGTCGTTGGCTCGACCCGCAGACACTCATGTTGCGCGAGTCCCTGACCAAGTGGGTTGCCTCTGCGGTCAACGGTTCCGTCACCCTTCGACTCCGTCGTGGCGACGATTACACGATTGTCAACACCGAGGGCGACGGCTTCAGCTATCACCCCGAGAAGCTATCGATGGAGCGCACCGAGGACGTTGCCTTTGGTCCGTCCGATCGAATCGGTCAACTCACGATGCGGAATCTGGACATCCAGGACACCCGCGCCAAGTTGGATTTGTATCGCCGACAGGGCCAGATTGACGACGGCCACTACGAACTGACCTGATTCAGCGGGGAGGCCTTCGGTAGGCTGAACAAATGGCAGACAGTAACCTTCGCAACGAGAACCGCTTCATCGTGTGGCTCGACCTTGAAATGACGGGTCTGAACATCAACACCACCGAAGCCGGCAAGCGCGATGACGAGATCGTCGAAATCGGGGTCATCGTGACGGACGGGAACCTCGTCCCCCGGGACAAGGGACTGCAACTCGTTATCAAGCCGACGGACGCCGCCTTGGCGAACATGGGGGATTTCGTGCGAAAGATGCACGAGAAAAGCGGACTTCTCCCCCTGCTCAAGGACGGCGTCTCGGTTGCCGACGCCGAAAAGCAGGTCCTCGCCTATATCAAGCAGCACGTCCCCGTTCGTCAGACCGCTCAAATGGGCGGGAATACGATTCACATGGATCGTCGCTTCTTGGCGAAATACATGCCGTCCGTCGAGGATTGGGTGCACTACCGCAACGTCGACACGTCGACGATCAAGGAAGTTCTGTTCCGTTGGTTCCCCTACGTCGTCGAGGCGGCACCGGAAAAGATCGGTAATCACCGCGCGCTTGCCGACGCAATCGAATCGATCCGCGAGCTCGCGTTCTACCGGGAACTGCTTTTCGCCATGGATTCCATCCCAACAGACAAGCTCGATGCGGCCAAGAAGACCGCCACGGATGCGTGGGCCGAATTACTGGCATAATGTAACCGTTGCGTTTCGACGCACATGGTGGCTATAGCTCAGTTGGCAGAGCGTCTGGTTGTGGTCCTGAAGGTCGCGGGTTCGAGCCCCGTTAGCCACCCACCGGTTGGTTCGTCGCGGTTCGGACGACCACGCTCGCGGTTGTGTCGGGATTGTTGTCCGTGATGTGCGCAGCAACCTGCGCCTCCCAACCCTCGAGGTGGCCGTCAAAGCGGTCGCCATCACGGGAACGCAATCGGTCAAATCGCACGGCGTCGGGGCAGTCCACCCACATGACCGCGTCGGCCATCGCGCGCGATGCGGGAGTGCTAATTCCACAGCCCTCAACAATCAGCACCGGCGCGGGCGCCACCGAGACCCGCTCCCCTGGTCGGTCGTTGACCCAATCCCAGGACACGTATTCGCCCGATTGGCCGCGCGCGAGTGGCGGGAGGACCGATTCGAGGACCTGATCGCGTCCGGCCACCAATCCGTCCCAACCGGGGTACACATCGTCGAGATGAACCACCGTTGCGTTCATCGCCGCGGCCATGATGGTCGCCAATCGGGTCTTGCCGGCGCCACTCTTGCCGTCAATGAGGATGATGTGCGGTTTAGCGGATGGCACTGTTCCACACTCCGAGGTAGGCGACAAGGATCACCGCCGAAAGCCCAATCACCGCCGAGCCGACCACGAGCACCCAGTCCCTGAAGGAGAGCCGGCGATACACGCTCCACGTTCGGTTCGGTCGTGAGAATCCGCGAATCTCCGCGACATCACTCATGCGAATGGCGCGTCGAATGGCGACCACCAACGTGGTGCGAGCGACGGCGAAGAACGACGCCGATCGTCCGTTTGCGCGGCGGGCTTGCCGCGTCTCGTCAAGGTCAGACACAATCACCGGCACCAGCCGCAGGGCAATCAGCGCCGCCAAGGCAACACGATCGGGCACGATGCGTCGAACGGCGCAGGTGGCGAGAAACTCGTGAGCGGAAATCGATGCCCCGACCAGCATCGCGGGCAACGCGATCACCACGATTCTCAACATCGCGGTCGCGGCGATTTCGATTGACCGATCACTGACCGTGACGTAACCCCAGTCGAGATACACGACACCTCCGGGGATGCCGTACAGAAGCGACGCGAAGCCCGCGGTGGCGACCGTGATGGCGAGCACCGTGAGTGCTGTGGTGCTCGGACGCGCGATTACCCCGGTCTTGGTCGACGCGAGTAAAAGTATGAGCGGAACCCCCATCAGGATCGGCGTCCACGGATCCACACTCCACACGACCACGAGCGCGGGTATCGCACTGGCGACGATGAGTGCGACCGAGTGAGGACGCCTCGCGCTCACGAGCCGTCGCCCAAGTGAATCACCCGGTGCGCGAGGGAACGCACGAGAAGTTGATCGTGGGACGCAAGAATGATGGCGCCACCCGTGTCGAGGAAGTCCCGCAATCGGTCGAGCAGATCATGCCACGAATGAGCGTCCTGCCCGAACGAAGGTTCATCCAGAATCACAATGCGCGGATTTCGCGCGAGGGCCGTGGCGATGGCGAGTCGACGCCGCTCTCCGCCGCTCAGGCTCTGAGGGTGTCGTCGGTCCATCCCGCGCAGTCCGACCGCGGCCCGTTCGTGCGCCGGAGCTTCGTCGGCAACCGTTCGATTCCCGAACCCGTAGGAGGGGTTTTGAATCACCGACGACACGACCACGACCAAATCGCGCGGGGAAAGGGCGTGGGGTTGAGAGTCGGTGTCAGGATAATCAACGACACCGCTCTGCGGTGCGATGAGCCCGCCCAGCACGCGAAGTGCCGTCGTCTTTCCCGAACCGTTGGGGCCGGTCACGGCAACCGCCTCACCTTCCCGAAGATTGAGAGCGGGAATTCGAAAGGATCGAGCGCCCTCGGCTCGGCGGACAACCAATCGTCGGGTCGACAAGACTGTCTTTGCGCCTCGCTGGCGGGAGTTGGGTTTGGTGGCGCGCGAATGACCGGGAACCCACACACCGAGAGCGACCAGTGCACTGCGCTGCTCTGCCAGGACCTTGTCCAGAGGTCCATCCAGCGCGATTCGACCGTCCGCGACGACAATGATGCGGTCGACGAGCTTTCGCCACAACTTGATGCGGTGTTCGACGATGACGAGAGCCGAATCGGAATCATCGATGACGCGATGCACGGCGTCCCGCACGGTTTCCATCGAGATTCCGTCGAGGCTGGCGGTGGGTTCATCTAGCACGAGAAGGTCGGGGCGGGCCGCCATTGCTGTCGCGATGGACACGCGCTGTTTCTCTCCGCCCGACAGCGCGCCCGTGTGCGCATCTAGCGGATTAGTGACACCCGCCGCATCCAACGCTTCACGAATTCGCTCGTCCGCATCGGCGGGGTCCGACACCGCGGTTTCGGCGACAAACGCGACCTCTTCCCGAATCGTGGGGAACAGGATTTGTTCGTCCGGTTCCTGCCCGACGTAGGCAACCGACTGTGCGCGAGTTGTTCGCTTGCCGAATTGCGACACCGTCGACTCGTCGAGCAAACCGGCGATGGCGCGAACAAGCGTCGATTTTCCCCCGCCGCTCGGTCCCGTGATGAGAACCCGTTCCCCGGCGCGAATCGTCAGGGTGATGTCGCGTAATGTCTCGGAATCGGCGCCATTGAAACCCATCGACCAGGACGAAAACGAGACGAGACGGCGAGTCACGATTTAGCGACCGAACGTTGCGAGAATGCCCGTTTTCGACAGCGACCGCACGAGCAACACCGTGAGCCCCGCCCCCAGAATCGCGCCGGAGGCGGTGGCGGCGGTGATGAACACCGCGGCGAACTCGGCGCCCGTTCCGGGCCACCAGTAGAAGTATTCGAGCGTTCCTTGAGCGAGGCCGCCGAACGCACCCGCCACGGCAACGACGGCGAAATCGGATCGGGTGCGGTCCATGAGACGGAAACCGAGTTCCATCGCCAGGCCCTGCGCGATTCCCAGAACCAGTACTGTGAACCCCCACTGGTTTCCGATCATGGCGGACACCGAGGCCGCGATGACCTCACCCAACACCGCCGCACCGGGCCGTCGCACCACCAAGGCAACCAGCAGACCGCCGATGAGCCACACACCGCCCAGGCTGCCGACGAGGCCGGGCGTGAATCCCGCTAACGCAACCGACAGCGGCGCATAGGCCGCGTTCCACGCGACAAAAATAACGCCCGACGCGACACCAAGGACAGAGGCGACGATTAAATCAACCGTTCGCCACTCTCTGAATTTCATACTCATTAGTGCACCTTTTCATTGTGCACGGGGTGAAACTGCCTTCCAGTCCGGCATTACCCGGCTGGTGTGACGGTCGAAGCGGATGCTTCCTCTCAGCCCTTGTCGGACTCCCGTGAAGTGACCAGCATAGCGCGGGTTGACAGCGACAACCCTATGATGTTTCCATGATTGAATTTCTCTCCGACCCCGCAATGTGGGTGTCCCTCGCGACGTTGACCCTGTTGGAAATCGTTCTGGGAATTGACAACATCATCTTCATCGCAATCCTGGCGTCCAGCCTCCCGAAAGAACAGCGCAAACGCGCACAGTTCGTCGGTTTGAGCATGGCTCTCGTGACGCGCGTCGCAATGTTGTTCTTCGCGTTTTGGATTATCCAGTTGGAAGAGGACATCGTCCACATCGGCGAACTCGGGTTCTCGGGTCGCGACATGATCCTCATCGCCGGTGGGCTTTTCCTGATTTATAAGTCGACCACCGAGATCCACGAAAAACTGGAAGGAACCGAAGGTTCCGAAAATCCCTCCAAGGGTGGTGCGCGAGCGTTTTCCGCGATCATCGTCCAAATTCTGATTCTGGATATTGTTTTTTCGGTCGACGGAATCATCACCGCGGTCGGGATGACCGACAGCCTGGCGGTCATGATCATCGCGGTCGTCATCTCGTCCCTTGTCATGCTGCTCGCTGCGGGAACTGTCGGCGACTTCGTCGATAAGCACCCGACCGTCAAGATGTTGGCACTGGCCTTCCTTGTCCTCATCGGCGCAGCGCTGGTGGCCGAAGGTTTCGGAACCGAAATCGACAAAGCCTTTATTTACGGACCGATGGCGTTCGCCGTCATCGTCGAAGCGCTCAACATCACGTACAAAAATCGTGAGGCCAAACGAGTCCACCACGGGCAGCCACCGGTCAATCTGCGCGATTCCATCACGCCAAAGCCGGCGGCGCGAAAGACCACGTCGCCCTCGACGACCGCAAAGGAAACGGCGGCGCGAAAGCCCACTCCCAAAAAGTAGGGCGCTCTAGGGTTTTCGAATTGCGCGACTGATCCGTTTGCCCCAGTGCATCGTCTTGATGATGGGGTACACCGCGAGGAACGCGGCCGCGGGGACCCGCAGACGGCGGTCGGGGATGCCGTGGTGGTTGTAGGTTCGGTCGAATCGCATCAGGTACGACACCATGTCCGACGGGCTGTCATCCATCCGACGAAGCGACATTCCCGCGATGACGTTGGGCGCGTACACAATGGTGAGCCCGGCGCGGTGAATGTGGACAGCGAGGTCCAAGTCCTCGTGCATCAAGTCTTCTTCGTCCGCGCAGGTTTCATCGCGCACGGCACGCCACGCGTCGCGGGTCAATGCCATGTTCGAGCCGAACAAAAACTTGTAATCCCGAACTAACTTGAACATTGCCTTGCGCATCGTGTCATCCGCGATTCGACCGAACCGGCGAAACGGAAACTCGTAATAAATCACGGGACCCGTGATTGCGGCGACGGTCGGGTCCACAAACGCCTTGATTGTTTCTTCGACCCAATTCGGTTCCACAATCGAGTCCGAGTCGATACGCCCGATGATGTCTCCCGTTGCCGAATCGAAACCCTTGTTACGGGTCGGGGTGATCCCTTGAGAGTCAGCTTGCTCGATCAAGAGAATGGGTGCATCCGGGTAGAGGGTTTGAACCTCTCGAACAATCGCAACGGTTTTGTCCGTGGACTTGTTGTTAACCACAATGATTTCGTGCGCGGGCACTGTTTGTGCGATGCACGACTCGAGACACGGGAGAATCGTGTCTTCCTCGTTGTAGGCGGGAATGACGATGGAGACGGTCTTCACGATGTCCTTTCGGGAACTGTCGTACACGCTATCTTACGACTGCGGTGGGCGATTTTCGGAAGCGGGCAACCGGCCGCATGCAGGATTGTTTCGTTGCCGCGAGAGAATCGTTACATATTGTTGTCCGCGATTCAGGAAATCTGCGCTAGTGTCAATGAAGTCAGGCATCGCTCTCGGGCAGTTCTGGGATGTGTAGATGTTGACGTTGGTGGGCGAAGTACGACCCATCAAACAGCAAGGAGCGCAGCATCATGGCCACAGGCGTCGTGAAATGGTTTAACAACGAAAAGGGTTATGGATTCATCACCCCCGATGAGGGCGGTCCCGACCTCTTCGCACACTTCAGCTCGATCGAGACCGATGGTTTCAAGAGTCTCGCTGAGAACCAGAAGGTCGAATTTGAGGTAACCCAGGGTGACAAAGGTCCCCAGGCAGCGAACATTCGCCCCCTCTAGTCTCGAGCCTTAAACTTCGGCGCCTTTCTTCGGAAAGGCGCCGCGGTTATGTAACGGGGTCTCGACTACTTCGAGACGCGCGGCAGGATGTACATCGGGATCATCCACGCAAACACGGACATCAAGACTCCGCCGGCAAAAATCACGGCTTCGTAACCGGGAACCTGAAATGCGAACGACATGACGGGGAACGAGCCCAGGAAAATGACGCCGGTGAGGATGTTCAACAGGATGTTCATGATGCTCCTAGTGTAATCGCATCACGTCGATGCACGTTCGATGACCAGTTCACGTACGCGAGCCGCGTCGGCCTTGCCGCCCATTGCCTTCATGACCGCCCCGATGACCGCACCCGCGGCTTCGACCTTGCCCGACGCGATTTTCTCGAGGACGTCCGGTTGCTGGGCCAGCGCGGCGTCGATTGCGGCGATGAGCGCCCCATCGTCGGACACCACGGTGAGCCCACGGGCCTCGATGATCTGCGCGACCGTTCCCTCATTGGCGATGAGACCCGCCAACGCTTCCCGCGCAAGTTTGTCGTTGATGATTCCGGCATCCACCGCGACCTGAAGTTCGGCGACCTGAGCGGGCGTGACGAGGGACGCCGGTTCGACATTCAGCTCGTTTGCGGTTCGGCTCAGTTCACCCATCCACCACTTTCGCGCCGATTGCGGACTCGCGCCTGCCTCGACCGTTTCGCGAACCTCGACGAGAAGTCCCGCATTCACAATCGACTGGAAGTCGACGTCGGAGAAACCCCAATCCGCTTTGAGTCGGCGACGCTCGACCGCGGGCGGCTCGGGCAGTGCGGCTCGAAGTTCATCGACCAACGCCCGCGACGGACGAATCGGCAACAGATCGGGCTCGGGGAAGTACCGATAATCGTCGGCATCGCTCTTCGGACGACCGGGGGACGTCGTGCCGGTGTCTTCGTGCCAGTGTCGGGTCTCTTGAATGATGGCGGTACCCGCGTCGAGCAACGCCGCCTGACGCTGGATTTCGTAGATGATCGCGCGCTCGATGGACCGCAGCGAGTTCACGTTTTTGGTTTCCGTTCGCGTACCCAACTTTTCCTGGCCGCGTGGACGAAG
>CANKTR010000044.1 GCA_947486475.1 Microbacteriaceae bacterium
CATCCATCGACTTTCCGAAACCACTCGTACTGATTCGACTCATCGTTGGGCTGTATCTCTTCGGGTTGGGAATCGCCTTTCAGATTCGCGCGACGCTCGGACTCGCACCGTGGGATGTCTTCGGGCAAGGCCTCGCGAACATCACGGGGCTGAGCTTTGGGCTCGCAACCGTGCTCGCGAGCGCCATGATCTTGTTGTTGTGGATCCCACTCAAGCAAAAACCCGGGCTCGGTACCATCTTTAATGCGCTCCTCATCGGACCTTTTATCG
Organism: Microbacteriaceae bacterium; assembly: GCA_947486475.1. Next base: position 271 of record CANKTR010000044.1, read on the forward strand.
ATCTGTCGCTTGGGTTCGTTCCGTCAGCGGCCGATTGGGGGATTGTCGGTCAGATTGGGTGGTACGTGCTCGGCATGTCCATCATCGCTCTGGGAACGGGAATCTACATCGGCGCACGGCTCGGGCCGGGGCCGCGCGACGGTCTGATGACGGGGTCCGTGAAGAAGTTCGGCAAACCCGTGTGGATTGTCCGCACGGTGCTCGAGGGTGGGGCAACGCTCATCGGGTTAGCGCTGGGCGGTCCGGCCGGGCTCGGCACCCTGTTGTTCGTTATCGGAATCGGACCAATGGTCCAGGTGTCGATGCGGGCCTTCGGGCTGGTCGACAAGGGCGGAAAATGAACCATCCCGAGGGCAGGACACACGTTCTGCACCGAGAAACCGCCCGAATCGTGCTGCACGACGGTCGGGGCAAATTCCTGCTTATGCACACGAGGTTCGACCACCGAGTGGGCTTGCCTCCGCGCTGGATTACGCCCGGTGGCGGAATTGACGACGGCGAGACGCCGCTCGAGGCCGCGGTTCGGGAATTGCGCGAGGAGACCGGATTGGTCGTGGAACCCAACGCACTGGGCGAGTTGCTCGAGGCAGTGGACGGGTACTGGGATTGGCCGGACGGGAAATACTTTCACTCGTATGTTGATCATTTCTTTGCGCTTCGAGTTGACGAATTCGAACTGGATCGTTCCGGTTGGATGGAATCCGAGCACCACGACGTCATCGACATTCGCTGGTGGACACTCGAAGAAATCCGCGCAGAATCGCCGTTCATCGGTCCCGAGCGGTTAATCGAGGTCCTGGAGCGCGTTTCCTAACGGTTGCGGGCAATTCCGCTCCAGTCGCTTTATCCGATAATGTACATTATGTCAGAAAGCCTGAATTTCGCCTAAATCGGGCCGTTTGGCCCCACTTCCCTAGTTGGTGGCGACGACCCAGGCGTCGAGTTTCGCGCTCGCCGCGCCGGAATTAATCGAGTGCGTTGCAACCTCGACGGCCTCGGTCATGCGCTCGACAAACGATCGATCGCGTTCGGCTGGGTTCTTAGACAACCGATGTGCGACGATTCCCGCTGCCGAGTTCAACACGATGATGTCGCGGGCGGCGTTTTTCTCCCCCGCGAGAACCTTTCGAGCCAACGCCGCGTTCTCGTCCGGTGTCCCCCCACGAATCTCGTCAATCGTGGAATAGGCGAAACCCACCTCGCGCGGATCAAAATCGTGTTCGGTGATGCTTCCGCGACTGACCTCGAACACCTTCGAGTGTCCCGTCGTCGTGATCTTGTCGGTTCCGTCTTCGCCTCGATACACGAGTGCCGTCGCGCCACGCTGTTGGAAAAGTCCGACCGCGAGCGGGATTCGGGCTGGGTTCGACATCCCGAGCGCATTGGCTTCCGGTCGAGCTGGGTTACAGAGCGGTCCGAGAACGTTGAAAACCGTCGGAATTGCCAACTCCTGGCGGACCGGGCCGGCGTTCCGGAATCCGGGGTGAAACACCATCGCGTTGATGTACGTCACGCCGATTTCGGCGAAAACACGAGCGACACGCTCGGGCTCGAGTGAGATGTTGATACCCAGCGACGTCAGCACATCATTTGCACCCGACTTTGAGCTCGCGGCCCTGTTTCCGTGCTTGATGACGGGTACTCCAGCCGCGGACACGACAATCGCGGCGATGGACGAGACGTTGATGACCCCGATCGGGTCTCCTCCCGAGCCCACGATATCGACGGCGTCGGTCGAGATATCGAGCGGAAGCGCGGAGGACAGGATGGCGTCCCGAAAGCCGACGACCTCGTCGACGGACTCCCCCTTGGCGCTGAGAGCAACGAGAAATGCGGCCAGTCGAGCGTCGCTCACGTCACCGTTCATGATGTCGGTCATTGCCCGGGACGCCTCGGCCACCGCAAGCGAGCGACCCTCGAGCAGGTCGCTGAGAAGGGTGGTCCAGTCGTCGTTCGGCACTCCCCTAGCCTAGCGTTCACGATGCGCGCAAAATTGATGAAAGGCGCGCAAAATACGTGCCAAAACACCCCTATATGGTCGGCTGGACAGCGGAAGTTGGGCATAATAGAGGATGTGACTAGCGCCTCGATAACCAGACCGCAATCGGTCGTGAATCGGCCCAACGCGGTGGCCGTCGGGACAATCGTGTGGCTCGCGAGCGAAGTGATGTTCTTCGCCGGGCTGTTCGCGATTTACTTTTCGCTTCGATCGATGGCCCCCGAGATTTGGGCAGTCCAAACCGAGAAGTTGAGTATCCCCTTCTCGACGCTCAACACCACAATTCTCGTGCTCTCGTCGGTGACGTGCCAGATGGGCGTCTTCGCGGCGGAGCGTCTGCAACCTCGCCGCACCGGCTGGGCCCCGACAAAGTGGGGCGTTGTCGAATGGTTCTGGCTCACCTACGCGATGGGCGCATTCTTCGTTGTCGGTCAGGTGTACGAATACGCGATGCTCACAAGTGAATGGGTCATGCTCAACAGCGACGCCTACGGCTCAGCGTTCTATCTCACCACTGGGTTCCACGGTCTGCACGTGACCGTCGGACTCATTGCCTTCCTGCTCATGATCGGCCGAATTCAAGCCCTCAAGGTTTTCACACACCGCGACGCCATGTCGATGGTCGCCGTGTCGTACTACTGGCACTTCGTCGATGCGGTGTGGATCGGCCTCTTCCTCGTCATCTACGTCCTGAAATAACGAAAGAACCCCATGCCCCGAAACCTCAACCGAAAAGGCCGTCGCCACCCGCTCTCGTCGCTTGTCCTCATTCTTGTTGGACTGTTCGTGTTGGGCGCGGCGTATGCAGCCGTGACGGGAACAGCCACTGCTGCGGATGCGCCCGTTTCGGCAACGCAGATTGAGGATGGAAAGAAACTCTTCGCCTCGAACTGCGCATCGTGTCACGGACTCAGCGCGGCAGGTTCGGCGGCCGGTCCGTCCTTGATTGGCTCGGGTGCGTTGTCGGTCGAGTTCCAGGTCGGCTCTGGACGCATGCCGATGTCGGGAAGCGGGCCGCAGGCCGAGAAAAAGCCCGTTCAGTTCACTCAGCCCGAAATTGACGCGATGGCAGCGTGGGTTGCGAGCCTGGCTCCCGGCCCCGCTGTGCCGGAGGCCTCAACACTCACTGGTGGCGACGCATCCAACGGAGCCGCACTGTTCCGCGTCAACTGCGCAATGTGCCACAACGTCGCGGGTGCTGGTGGTGCTCTGACCGAGGGCAAGTGGGCTCCCAATCTGAAGAACATCGACCCTGTCCACGTCTACGCGGCGATGGTCACAGGCCCGCAGAACATGCCGGTGTTCTCGGACATGAACATCACCGCAGAAGAAAAGAACGACATCATCGCGTACCTGAAATTCCTGGACGAGAACCCCTCGGTCGGCGGGATGGACCTCGGATCCCTCGGTCCGGTGTCAGAAGGTCTCTTCGTCTGGATTTTTGCGCTCGGCGGACTCGTTGCCATCACCATTTGGTTGAGCGCCAAGTCGAACTAGGGTTAAAGAAAGGTTCATCCCATGGCTGACAAGAAGTCTGACGTCGTCACGAGCGCAGGCAGCGCGGTGTCACGTCCCGACCGTCTGCAGAATCCAGGGTTCGAACCTGAGCACACGCGCGTTCACGATGAATCGCCCGATCGGGCGCGCGGAGCGGAACGCGGAATTTCGTTGTTGTTCGCGCTTTCCGGAATCCTCAGCGCGTCAGCGTTTGCACTTAACTTCATTTTTCCCATCGTTCCCGGCGACCTCCTGTCGACCCGCTACAACAACATGTTTGTCGGGCTGGCAATCGCCGCCGGGCTGCTGTGTCTCGGCGTCGGCGCCGTCCACTGGGCCAAGGCTCTGATGCACGGTCACGAGCTCATCGAAGAACGTCACGGAACGCGCGGCAACGACGCTACTCGCGCTCGTGCCGTTGAAATCTTTCAGGAAGCGAACAAGGAATCGGGTTGGACCCGGCGTCGCCTCTTGCGCAACTCGCTGATCGGGGCTTTCGTGGCGTTGCCGATTCCCGCCGTAGCCCTGTTCCGTGACCTCGCCCCCGCTGGCACCCCCGAAGAAAAGCTCGCACACACGATTTGGGAAAAGGGTGTCCGTTTGACGCGCGACCCGAACGGTGTGCCCATCAAGGCCAGTGATGTCACGATCGGTTCGGCGTTCCACGTCATCCCCGAGAACCTTTTAGAACTCGAAGAGGGCTTCCTCGACGAAAAGGCGAAAGCGGCCGTTCTTCTGATGCGCCTGCCCCTCGACGCCCTCAACGAAACCGAAGACCGCAAGAGCTGGTCGTACGACGGAATCGTTGCGTATTCAAAGATTTGCACCCACGTGGGCTGCCCGGTGGCGCTGTACGAACAGCAAACCCACAACCTGCTCTGCCCGTGCCACCAGTCGCAGTTTGATGTATCGAACCACTGTGCCGTGATCTTCGGACCCGCGGCACGCCCACTCCCTCAGTTGCCGATCACGATAGACTCAGAGGGATACTTGGTCGCCCAGAGCGACTTCCTAGAACCAGTTGGACCTAGCTATTGGGAGCGTAAACGATGAGCGTTGCTACACAAAAAAAGAGCTCGACACCGACATCAAGCGGTGCGGGCATGAAGTTTGTCGGTGGTGCGGCTAATTACATTGACGAACGAACCAGCATTTCCGGTGCCGTCAAATTCCTCGGTCGCAAGATCTTCCCCGACCACTGGTCGTTCATGCTCGGCGAAATCTCGTTGTACTCGTTCGTCGTCATTCTGTTGTCAGGGACATTCCTGACCTTCTTCTACGACCCGTCGATGGTCGAGGTTCACTACGACGGCTCTTATGTTCCTCTCAAGGGAATCGAGATGTCTGCGGCGTATTCCTCGACGTTGAACATCACGTTCGACATCCGAGGCGGCCTACTGATGCGCCAGGTACACCACTGGGCCGCATTGCTGTTCGTTGCGGCCATCGGACTCCACATGTTGCGCGTCTTCTTCACGGGCGCGTTCCGCAAGCCTCGTGAAATCAACTGGGTAATCGGATTCGTTCTCTTCATCCTCGCGATGGCCGAAGGATTCACCGGCTACTCATTGCCCGACGACCTGCTCTCGGGTAACGGACTTCGAATAATTGACGGAATGATCAAGGCCATCCCAGGAATCGGAACCTGGATTTCCTACCTGCTGTTCGGTGGAGAATTCCCAGGAAACGACGTCATCCCGCGTTTGTATGTCCTGCACATCATGCTGTTGCCCGCTCTTGTCATCGCGCTGATCGCGATTCACATGGTGTTGCTCATCATCAACAAGCACACGCAATTCGCCGGACCGGGTCGCACGAACGACAACGTCGTAGGGTCGCCCATCCTTCCCGTCTTCGCCGCGAAGGCCGGTGGATTCTTCTTCCTCGTCTTCGGAATCATCATGTTGATTGCGTCGCTCTTCACAATCAACCCGATTTGGAACTATGGTCCGTATGACCCCTCCCCCGTATCGGCCGGTACACAGCCGGACTGGTACATCGGATTCGCGGATGGAATGCTTCGGCTAATGCCGTCCGGCTGGGAATTTGTCGTCGACGGATACACGTGGTCACTGAACCTCTTAGTTCCAATCGTCGTGCTCATGTTGTTCATCGTCATCGTCATGGTCTACCCCTTCATCGAGGCGTGGGTCACGGGCGACAAGCGCGAGCACCACATCGCCGAGCGTCCACGCAACCAACCCACCCGCACCGCGATTGGCGCTGCGGGAGTCACCTTTTACGCGGTCCTGTGGGCCGGAGCGGCGTCCGACCTCATCGCAACGCACTTCCGCACCACGATCGAGGGCGTTATTCTCACGCTCCAGATCATGCTCTTCGTTGCTCCCGTTGCCGCGTTCTGGATGGCCAAAAAGATTGCACTCGCTCTTCAGCGAAAAGACCGCGAACTGGTTCTGCACGGATACGAGTCGAGCCGCATTGTCCGTCTGCCCGGCGGGGAATATCGCGAGATTCACACTCCGCTCTCCGAGTTTGAGCAGTGGAAACTTGTGTCGTTCGACGAATATGCCCCGGAGCAACTGCGACCGAACGCTCGTGGAAAGATCACCATCGGTGCTCGCGTGCGGTCGTCGGTCTCACGTTTCTACTTTGAAGACCGCATTGCCCCGGTCACCACGAGGGAACTCGAGTCACAAGAGCACTAGTCTATCCAATTCAGATGGGGTCTCGCCGAAAGCGAGGCCCCATCTGTTTAAGGTTCGAGCCGCGGTGAGGTCAGGTCAGCGCGAAAACGCATTGACGATTGCCATCACTATGACGAGGATAATGAATCCGGTTGCGAGACAGCTAAAGCCCGACAGGATTGACGACACGCATCCCCCACCCTGCTTGCCGACGACGTTAATAACGAGGTTGGTGTTAGGCGGTAGTTCGAAGGACACCGGATTACCCGGGGTGGGATCGACGTATTTGACGTCGGGCTCGTCGGTCGTGCCGTCGGCGCCGGCGTTCGCGCCGGTTTCGGAATCTTCAGGTTCGGGAAGTGGTCCGCGAGGTCTAGTCACATCTCAACACTATGCGACCGTCCCGACATGAAATATGCAGCTAACGCCACGAACGGCGCCGCGACTAGCCTTTAGCGGCGGTACGCTCCGCGGACCGGCTCGAAGAACCATCCGATGAAGGTGATGAGAACGAGTCCGAGCGAGAATAAGGCAAGCCAAACTCCCACGCTCATGGCCAGCATCGCCAAACCACCGGCGGCTCCGGCGAACACCGGCCACCACGACCACGGGAGGTAGAAACCCATTTCGGTGTCTCCGTCATCGACGTCGGCCACGAGGTTGTCTTCCGGAAGAATTCCTCCCGCCTGACGGCGCAGGTTGATGTACAGGAAGCCGCCGAGAAGCAGGAACATGACCATCGTCAACGGAATCGCTAGCGTTCCAACCCATTCGATTGGCGACCCCGCGAAGTAGTTCCAGGTCGGATAGACGACCGAGAAAAAGAGGAAAAAGACCGCGAGCCAAAGGAAAAGCTTGGTGTTGAGAGGCATTCTTCGCCCTCCTACTTATCCGAATATCCAGGTGGCGCGACCTCGGGGTGATTAAGGTCAAACGCGGGAGCTTCCGAACGAATCCGAGGAATCGAGGTGAAGTTGTGGCGAGGCGGTGGGCTGGATGTCGCCCATTCGAGCGAACGACCATAGCCCCAGGGGTCGTTGACACCGACCATGGGTGCGTTTCGCTTGGTCCACCAGACATTGAACAGG
>CANKTR010000045.1 GCA_947486475.1 Microbacteriaceae bacterium
AGTAGCACGGGTTCGAATCCCGTTGGGGTCACGCAGGTCTACAATTCAATATGCAAGGCCCTGTAGCGCAGTTGGTTAGCGTGCCGCCCTGTCACGGCGGAGGTCGCGGGTTCAAGTCCCGTCAGGGTCGCGGACGTCAGAGTCTCTTTTGCGAGAGGCTCTTTTGTCTAGGAGTGACAAACTCCTTGGCTCTGTAGCTCAGTTGGTAGAGCGTTCGACTGAAAATCGAGAGGTCACGGGATCGACGCCCGTCGGAGCCACGATTCGAGGCCCCCGGATTGTCGGGGGCCTTTTCATTTCGTGGTTCACTGTTCCCGTGTCGGAAAACCATCGCGCTTGATGGGATTCGGGCGCGCTTAGTGCCCGATCAATCGCCAGACCGTGGACGCGATTCCCGCCGGGCGTCCGGTGCGCGCTTCGTCTCGATCTGACTGGGCGAACGCTTTCGTCACCGCGTTGACCCCGAGCCAGCGCAGCGGTTCGATTTCCCAGTTGGGCGAATGGCGACCGACCCATGGCAGTGTGCGCACATCGGAATCCGTTTCGAGGATTTCAGCGGCAAGAGTCTTTCCCGCCACGTACGCGGTCGAGACGCCGTCGCCGACGTAACCACCGGCCTGCCCGAATCCTGTCGCGCGATCGAAGGTCACCGAGGGGTACCAGTCGCGCGGAATGCCGAGGTTGCCGCCCCAGGCGTGGGTGAATCCCGTGTCGCCGAGAGCTGGAAACAGTTCCCGCAGAATGCCGCGGAGCATGTGGTGAACTCCCTCGTCGCGATCAAACGATGGACTGACCTTCGAGCCGTAGTGGTAAGGCGCACCTCGTCCGCCGAACGCGAGCCGGCCGTCGCTCGTGCGTTGACCGTAAATGCGCAAGTGCCTCTTGTCTGAGAAGGTTTCCCTTTCCCCCAGACCGATTTCAGCTAATTGGGCCTTCGACAGTGGTTCGGTTGCGACCATGAGCGAATACATCGGAATGATGGCGCGGTGCGACTCGCGGAACTCCGCGGTGAATCCTTCGGTCGCACGAATAATGACATCCGCCCGGACTGTCCCGCGTTCGGTCTCGAGTCGCCGCTCGGCAATTCGGGTGACACGCGTGTGTTCATAAATTTTGGCTCCGAGCCCTTGGACAACGTGCGCGAGGCCTAAAGCCAGTTTGGACGGGTGCATCGCTGCGCAATTCGGCGTGAAAGTTCCGCCCAGAACGTGAGTGGCGTTGGCGCGCTCGGATGCCTCTTTCTGGCTGAGGAGCTGCATGTGTTCGTCCCCGAACCCCCACGAGTTCCACCCAGAGACCTCGTTGCGCGAGCGAACGAGTTGGGCTGCGTTTCGGGCGAGCGAGACGTAACCCCCCTGCTTCCAGTCACAGTCGATTTTTTCCGCAGCGATAATCGCACCCATTTCGGCAACGGATGCGTTCATCGCTCGTTGAAGTCTGATGGCCTCGTCTCGAGACGACAGGCTCGCAATCTTTTTCATTGACGCCGGGAACAACGCCGAGCACCAACCGCCGTTACGGCCAGAGGCCCCAAAACCGACTTCCTCCGCTTCGCAGATGACCACCGTGAGAGAAGGGTTCTGTTTGAGCAGGAAATAAGCGGTCCATAATCCGGTGTAACCCGCGCCAACAATGGCAACGTCCGCCGAGATGTCGCCTTTCAGCGGTGTCGCTGTGAAGAGTGTGAGCGACGGGTCATCGTGCCACAGCGAAAGGGGTTGGTTGGGAGCACCGAGAGTATTCACACCTCTCAGTATCGTGTGGGTGAACAGTTAAGTCGACTTAACAAATCACGGAGCAACAGATTGTTTTTCATACAAAACAGGGATTGGGAATCGTGAACTCGACGGTCGATGACTGGTAGTTGACGATGTTGACCGTGTATGAAAACCTGTCTATCGGTCTAAACCCAATTCGATGTGATCGGTGAGTTGGCTGGGCGTTCCGAATCGGTGAGCGGTGATGCTCACCGCCTGTTCGCGAAGGAACGGGAGCATCTCGACGCGGGCGGCGGTCACCGCGGGTCCCGACCAGATCGCCAAATCGGGTCGTCCGCCCGTTGCCAGCGTGATGGCCGAAGGATTTTTGCCAACGACGCGGATGCGCCTTCCTGAGAGATCCCCGGCGCGACGACCGAGGTCCTCGTGCCATTCATGTTCGGTTTGGATTTCGACTGAGACTCCCCGTTCGCCCAACGCTCGAACGATTTTGGTTTCGAGCCACGCCGATGCTGACACCACAGGGTCATTCCCCGCACGGAAAGCCGCAAGTAACACCCGCAAGAATTCGGTGGGCCCGGCTCCGTCCGAGAATCGAACGATGACGGGTTCGGGGAATCGGCGATAACGGAACACGTTGCGTTCGACACCGACGTTGGATACGTCGCGCGCAATCCCGAATTCTGTCTGCCAGGCGTCCTCGTCGAGACGGGCGGCGCGCGCCAGCCAGGCGCGGCCCGATGCCGGCACAGAGTCGAACTCGGGAAGAGCGGCGAGGAGCGCCTGGACGCGGTCGACCGTGACCTCCGTTCCGCGCGCTCGGGTGTCGGCGTCCGTCCACGAACCGAGCCCAAACAGATAATTCGGCCCGCCCGCCTTGGACCCGGCGCCGACAGCAGATTTCTTCCAACCACCGAACGGTTGACGTTGCACGATGGCACCCGTCGTTCCTCGGTTGACGTAGAGGTTTCCTCCGTCGACGCGGTCGAGCCAGGTCTCGATCTCTCCGGAATCCAGCGAATGTAGACCCGAGGTGAGTCCGTACTCGATCGCGTTGACCATGTCGATTGCCTCATCCAACGTGCGAGCAGACATGACACCAAGGATTGGTCCGAAATACTCCGTGAGGTGGAACTCGCTGCCCGCGACGACACCGTTGCGAACTCCGGGCGACCACAACTGACCGGATTTGTCCAGTTGCGTCGGTTCGACCAACCACGATTCGCCTGACGCGAGAGTCGTCAGCGCGGACAGCAGTTTCCCGTCCGCCGGGCCGATGATCGGTCCCATCTGGGTCGTCGGGTCCGACGGATACCCGACCTTCAGGCTCGCGACACCATCGACAAGTTGATTGCGGAAACGGGCAGAGGTTGCGACCGACCCGACCAGAATCACCAGCGACGCCGCGGAACACTTTTGCCCAGCATGACCGAACGCCGAATAAATGACGTCCTTGGCCGCGAGGTCGAGGTCGGCGCTGGGGGTGACAATGATGGCGTTCTTGCCGCTCGTTTCCGCGAGAAGCGGAAGGTCGTGGCGAAGGCCACGGAACGCCTCGGCCGTCTCGTATCCACCCGTGAGGATGACGCGCTCGACGCGGGGGTCGGACACCAACTGCGAGCCAAGAGATTTGTCAGAGAATGTCACGAACTGCAACGCGTCTTTCGGGACGCCCGCAGCCCACAGCGCTTCGACCATGACCGCACCGCTTCGACGCGCGTTGCGGGCGGGCTTGATGATCACGGACGAGCCCGCCGCGAGCGCCGCGAGAGTCGACCCAGCCGGAATCGCGACGGGAAAGTTCCACGGCGGGGTCACGACCGTCAGCCGTGCCGGCGTGAACCTCGCGCCTTCCATGCCCTCGAGCGCTTTCGCACTTTCGGCGTAATAGTGGGCGAAGTCGATCGCCTCGGTGACCTCCGGGTCAGACTGGTCGAGGGTTTTTCCCGTCTCGTGGGCCATGATTTCCATGAGTTCAGCGCGGCGATCTTCGAGCGCTTCCCCCGCCTTGTGCAGGATTGCCGCCCGCTTGGCCGCCGGGAGCCGGCTCCACGCCGTGCCTTTAGTCGTTGCCCGAGTGATGATGTCGTCGAGTTGTTTCGCGGTCTTCACAAGGTTTGCCGTGACCGTCTTTTTTCCCGCCGTCGACTTGTCGATCCGCGCGACAATCGCAACACCCCATTCGCGGTTGGCGGCGATAGCAGGGTCGGTATCGGTGGCGTTTCGGAAAGCGTCAGTCGGCATCGGCGCAGGTTTCTTTCGGCGGTCCTGGACACGGTTCGAGGACGGCACCTTCGCGTCAAGGGTTGCGAGTGACGCGCGAAAGCGCTCCTTTTCCCGCTCGAACAGGGCCTCATTTTTGGACAGTTCGAACACCGCCGACATGAAGTTGTCCTGGCTCGCGCCTTCCTCGAGTCGTCGAATCAGGTATGCGATGGCAACGTCGAATTCGGCGGGGTGAACGACGGGCGTGTATAACAGCAGTCCGCCGACATCGCGTTTGACCGCTTCGGCTTGGCCGGGGGCCATCCCGAGGAGCATCTCGAATTCGATTCCCGACTGAACCCCCCGCTTCTGCGCGAGGAGCCATGAATAAGCAATATCGAACAGGTTGTGGCCGGCAACGCCGATACGCACATTCTCGATCCGCGCCGGGTCGAGGGCGTAGTTGATGACCCGCTTGTAGTTCGTGTCGCTCTCTTGTTTGGTCGACCACGTCGCGAGCGGCCAATCGTGCACGGCGGATTCGACTCGTTCCATCGGCAGATTTGCGCCTTTGACGATTCGCACCTTGATTCCCGCGCCACCCCGGGCTCGGCGGGCAGCGGACCATTTTTGCAGATGCATCATTGCCGCGAGCGCATCGGGCAAATACGCCTGCAGCACGATCCCGGCCTCGAGCCTCGCGAACTCGGTTCGGTCCAAGATTTGGGTGAAGACCGCAATCGTGATGTCAAGATCCTTGAACTCTTCCATGTCAAGGTTGATGAAGGTCTTTGACTTACCCTTGGCCGCGAGTTTGTAGAGCGGCAACAAGCGTTCGACGACGTGCGCGACGTTCTTTTCGTAGGACCACGGCGAATGCGGCGCAACCGTCGCCGACACTTTGATCGACACGTAATCGACATCGTCGCGTTCGATGAGAGCGGTCGTTCCCGCGAGGCGCTTCGCCGCTTCCCGTTCACCGAGAACTGCCTCGCCCAAGAGATTGATGTTGAGTCGGACGCCCGGCTTTTTCAGTTTCGAAATAACGGAACCGAGTTTCGAGGGGGTCGCGTCAACAATGAGATGACCCACCATTTGTCGCAGAACGAATCGGGCAATCGGGATGACGACCCCGGGAAGCAGAGGGGCAAACAATCCCCCGAGTCGAACAGCGGCGCGCATGTACGCCGGCAAAAACCCGGGGACGCTCGGTGCGATGTCGCGCAACTTCTCGGCGGCGACCCTCAGGTCTTCCGGACGGATGACACCGTCGACGAAACCCACGGTGAACGCGAGACCGTTCGGGTCTTTGAGCACACCAGCTAGTCGGGTCGCGCTGACATCGACGGGGAACTTTTCCGCCACCGTGAGCCAGTGTCGAACGAGTTCGACCGTTTCGGTGGCGAGCTTTTTGGGAGGGGCGACCTTGGTCATGTCCTCAAGTCTGCCGTTTAAATTCTGTTAGAAAAACACGACATTCCGTGGTCGGTTCGGGAACATCGGTGAACACAGCGTTCGCGTGATTCGGGATAATGAGAGACATGATCGGACTCGGCACACTCATCAATATCGGAACAATCGTGGCGGGTTCCGCCATCGGTGTAGCCATTGGGTCAAAATTGCCGGACCGCACTAACCGCGTCGTCACCGACGCCCTCGGCCTCATCACGCTCGTGATGGGCGGACTGAATCTTGCCGCTCTAGGCGATGCGGAACTCGTTGCGGCGGTCGGTCCCGCCGCCCCGTTTCTCATCATCGTCGGCGCACTTCTCATTGGAAGCATCATCGGGTCCCTCGTCGGAATCGAAGCCCGTCTCGAGACCTTCGGAGCCTTCTTGCACGCCAAGGTCGGCGCGAAGTCGGGTGTGGCGGCGAATTCCGCCCGCGACCGATTCATTCAGGGTTTCGTGGACGCCTCACTCATTTTTGCGATCGGACCACTGGCAATTCTTGGGGCCTTCAGTGACGGGATGGGCCTAGGAATAGACCAGCTTGTGCTCAAGTCCATCCTCGACGGATTCGCGTCCATCGCCTTCGCCGCCTCGCTCGGCTGGGGGGTTGCGTTCGCCGCTCTTCCCGTCGGAATCTGGCAGGGCATTTTGACGCTCGCGGCCTTCGCGCTCGGCTCAGTTCTGCCGGGTGCGTCGATTGCCACCCTCACGGCGACCGGCGGCGTTTTGCTACTCGGTGTCGGACTGCGCCTGCTGAACATTCGTGCAGTGTCGGTTGCCGACATGTTGCCCGCGCTCGTCGTTGCTCCCATCCTCACGAGCGTCGTAGCGAGTATCGTCGGCGCTTAACGGACACCAACGGTGGTAACGTTTGCCTCATTCTGGAACGTTCCAGGGACTCATCGCGGAGGCCGACTATGAAGTCGCAATCACTGCTTATTGGCGGACAATGGGTCGACGCCAGCGCACGCGAACGGGAAGACGTCACATCCCCGTTTAACGGGGATGTCGTGGGCAATGTTTCGCTTGCTCGACCGGCTGACGCGGACCGAGCGATTGACGCGGCTGTCATCGGATTCGAGACGTGGCGACGGACTCCCGCCCACGCCCGATTCGCGATTTTGACCAAAGCCGCTGCGCTCGCCGATGAGCGCGCCGAAGACATCGCGCAGATCCTGTCTCGCGAAAACGGGAAGTCGATTCTCGAAGCGCGCGGGGAAGCCTCCCGATCGGGAGACATCATTCGGCTGTCCGCATTCGAGGGTTCGCAGTTGTACGGCGATTCGTTGCCGCTGGACGCGAACAAAGGGACGGGTTTCGACAAGATCGGCTTCACAATCCACCAGCCGGTCGGGGTCATCGTCGCGATTTCGCCCTTCAACTACCCGGCGCTCTTGGTTCTGCACAAAATCGCTCCGGCCCTCGCGGCGGGGAACGCCGTCGTTCTCAAGCCAGCACGCGCCACCCCGTTGACCGCGCTGGCGGTCGCGCAGTGTTTCGTCGACGCGGGGCTGCCCGATGGTGTCCTCAATGTCGTCACGGGTGGCGGTTCCGATGTCGGTGATGCACTGGTTCGCGACCGTCGCGTGCGCAAGATTTCGTTCACGGGATCGACCAGCGTTGGCGAGCACATTGCCTCGATCGCCGGTGTGAAGAAGTTGTCCCTCGAACTCGGTGCCTCGGGGCCGGTCATCGTCCTCGACGATGCCGATATCGACGCCGCGACGACGTCCATTGCGCTCGGCGGATACATCAACGCCGGACAGGTCTGCATTTCCGCCCAACGCATCATCGTGCACGAGAAGATCGTGGATGATTTTCTCACGTCACTCACGCCGAAAGTCGAGGCGATTCGCGTCGGCGACCCGTTTGGTGACGGCATCACCGTCGGTAGCATGATTTCGCGATCCGAAGCCGACCGCGTCACCGAAGCCATTCGTGTGGCCGTGTCGGCCGGCGCTCGTCTCGTCACCGGCGGTGAACAGGACGGAAGCGTGATTCAGCCGGCGATTGTTGCCGACGTCGATCCGTATTCGCCCTTTGCGCAGGACGAACTGTTCGGCCCCGCCGTGGCGGTCAGCACCGCTCGAGACGTCCAACACGCCATCGA
>CANKTR010000046.1 GCA_947486475.1 Microbacteriaceae bacterium
ATCATCATCCACTTCCTTGGTGGAATTCACGAGGTCTACTTCCCGTACGTCCTCATGAAGCCGGCCCTCATCGTGGCCGTTATCGCTGGTGGAGCAACCGGTGTTGCAACGAACCTGATATCGGGTGGTGGCCTCCGCGCCCCCGCCTCGCCTGGTTCGATCTTCGCCGTGCTTATCCAGACGCCCTCAACCTTGTACGTCGGTGTGATCCTTTCGGTCATCCTGTCGGCAACGGTGTCGTTCTTGATTGCGGGCATCGTTGTCCGTGCGACGCGTAAGGGCGACATTGAGGCTGAGGGTGGCGAACTCGCTGCAGCTAAGGCTCAGTCGAAGGCGAACAAGGGCTAGTAAACAATGTCTGCTGACCACACAACCACTGTCATTTTCGCCTGTGATGCGGGAATGGGCTCCAGCGCGATGGGGGCAACTCTCCTTCGCACCAAGCTGAAGGCCGCCGGCATCACGGACGTCACCGTCATCAACAAGGCTGTTGCTGATTTGGCGTCGGACGCGGAGTTCGTGATTACTCACTCGGGGCTGACGGATCGGGCGCGCCACATGGCGCCCGACGCCGTTCACGTCACGGTTGAGAACTTCATGGCAACCCCAAAGTATGACGAGGTCGTTGAGACCCTTCGGTCTCAGCGCGCATAGGTTAGCGACAATCGGGGATTCACGCGATGAACATATTGACCACAGAGACTATTTGTCTTCACGGAACGGCAACAACCCGTGAAGAGGCCATCGCAGAGGTGGGGGCGCTTCTCGTCTCCAGCGGCGCGGTGACCGACGAATATGTCTCGGCAATGTTCGCGCGTGAGTCCTCGGTTTCTACCTACATGGGGAACCTGCTCGCGATTCCTCATGGAACGAACGAGTCAAAGGACGAGGTTATTCGTTCTGCGATCTCGGTCGTACGTTACGACGACGAAATCGATTGGGGAGGGAACGTGGTTCGCTTCGTCATCGGAATCGCGGGGAAAGGTGACAGTCACCTCGAAGTACTCGGTGCAATCGCGACGGTCTTTAGCGACCTTTCTGCGGTGACGGAACTTCTCGAGGCGACATCTGTCGAGCACGTTCTGAGCCGTCTCGGGCTCAACGCCTCATGACCGCTGTCCATTTCGGGGCGGGAAACATTGGGCGGGGATTTATTGGACTAGCGCTGCACAGCGCAGGTCACCGAGTGATCTTCGTCGACGTTGACGATTCACTGATTTCGTCCATTGTGGCGACCAGCTCCTACCGAGTAATCGAGACGGGTTCCAACGGAAGCGTTCACACCGTCAACAATTTCACCGGACTGAATTCGGCAACGAACGCGGACCAGGTTGTGCAGTCCATCGCGGAGGCCGATATCGTCACCACCGCTGTCGGCCCGCGCATTTTAGAGTTTGTTGCGCCACTGATTGCGAAGGGGCTTGCCGCCCGTACCTCGGCGAAGCCCCTCGCGGTGATGGCCTGCGAAAACGCCATCGGAGCGACCGATACGCTCAAATCTTTCGTTGCCGCCTCGGCGACGGATGTCGAACTGTCGCGTGCCCAGTTTGCCAACACCGCCGTGGACCGCATCATTCCTGCGCAGGACTCCGCGGAGGGTTTGGACGTCACTGTCGAGGCGTTTAGTGAATGGGTGATTGACCGTACCCCGTTCGATGGTGCCGAACCGATCATTCCGGATGCTCATTTCGTAGACGATCTGGCCCCATACATTGAGCGCAAACTCCTGACGGTTAACACGGGACACGCATCGATTGCGTATCTCGGACTTCGCGCGGGGGCTCGGCACATCGCCGAGGCTCTCGCCATGACCTCCGTCGGACTTCTGGTTGACGCGGTGCTCGACGAGACGACCCGGATGCTCGTCTCCCGTCACGGTCTCGACGAGACCGACCAGCGAGCGTATGTCGCTCAGACGCTTGACCGTTTTCGAAATCCCGACCTCAACGACGAACTCATTCGCGTCGGACGTCAACCGCTTCGTAAATTATCGCGCCACGAGCGACTGATCGAACCCGCTGCGGTGTTGTCCGAGAGCGGGGTCACTCCGGTGGCGTTACTGCGGGTGATCGAGGCCGCAATGATGTTTGACGTGCCGTCGGACGACGAGTCTGTCGAACTCCAGCGGATGAGGGCAACGCTGAGTGCGGACGGCATCGCGACGACGGTGTGTGGAATCGAGAGAGGGCATCCGCTCTTTCCCGCTCTCGTTGCCGCCATCCCGCGTACGCTGGGCTAAATGTCCAGCTCTGCTCTGCTCGCTCTTCTTGTCTCGTGCCTGATGTGGGGGACAACAGGAGTTGTCGCTGCCGGAATGACACCGGATGTTTCGACGTTCGCCATCGGCGCGTTCACGATGGGAGTGGGCGGAATAATTCTCGCTGCTCTCACCTGGCGTTCGGTTCGTCACGCGTTGTCCATTCCAAGGGCGCGGTGGTGGGTGTTACTCGGCGGCCTCGGCGTGTTGGTCTATCCACTGGCGTTCTACGCTGGCATGCGCGATGCGGGCGTCGCGGTCGGCAACACGGTTGCGCTCGGCTCCGGCCCTCTTTTTGCTGGCGTCATTGAATGGCTCGCTACTCAAAGCAGGCCTACTCAACGATGGTTCCTCGCCCTTGGAATCGCGGGGGCGGGACTCGTTTGTGTCGGAGTTGCCCGTGGTGGGACGAGCGAGTCCGGTCTAAACGGTGTGCTGCTGGCCTTGGTTGCCGGGATGGCCTACGCGCTGTACTCGGTCGCCGGATCGCGTGTTATTGCCGCGGGAGCGAGCTTTCAAGGCTCGATGGGTGCTGTTTTTGGGGCGGGGGCGTTGCCGTTGCTCGTCGTTCTGTCGTTCACAGGGGGTCCGCTCGTTTCTGATTTCGATAATCTCGCGCGTGGCGCATACCTCGCTTTGGGACCGTTGGTTATCGCCTACCTGTTATTTGGTTACGCGCTGACACGCGCTAGCGCCTCGCTCGTGACGCTGGTGACCCTTCTGGAACCGGTTTTCGCAACCATCTTGGCGGTTGTGCTGCTGGGCGAAGCATTGCCAGCCATTGGCTGGTTGGGAATCGCACTCGTGGTGAGCGGCGTGGCGGTGGCAACCGTGCCACGGCGCTTCGCGTAAATCCGCGATTCCACCGCATCGTGGCGTTAAGGTAGTAATCATGGCGGCGGATAAAGAAAACGGGAAAAACCTCTTCGGTCGACCGCGCCGTTCGTCGTTCGTTGCCGCCTCAGAAGAAAATGCCGATTTCGTGCCGATTCTGCCGGCTGTGGGATCAACACCCATCCCGGCGGCATCCGATGTGAACTATTTTCCGACCGTGGCAACGGGCCAGCCGAGTCTTCGAGAGCCTGCTCCGCCCGCGCGACTGGTTGTGCCGACACGTAAATCAATGTCCGAAGAAGAGATCGCGACGGTGTTTGCGGAGTCCGCGGACATGACAAGCTCTGAACAGATTTCGATGCTCGACGCTCAGGTGACGCTGCGCGAGGATGACCTGCGTACGGCCAAGGAATTCGTTGCGGTTTTGCGGATGGCGAAACCCGCGGAAGCGCAACGGTTGCTGGACGAGCTCAAACATGTGTTTGCCGACGTTGGTCCGCAGATTGCGTCGTTGGCCCTGAGCGATCAACCACTGCCGGAGTCTCCGTCGAACGCGTCGATAGAGGCCCTCTCGGGAACACAGACTTTTTCTGAGACTGAGTCCGCCCCGACCCCGGCCCGCGCCGCGGAACCCACCCCCACAGCGGTCTCCGCCCGAGACCTGCCGTCGGACACATCAGTGAATGGCCGTTATGGCGGCTGGAGCGTAGCCATTCTCTTGGCGACGATGGTTTCCGTCTTGATCCCGATTACCTCCGCGGTATTCACGGCATTCGGTTCGCCCGTGCCAATCAGTGTCGAATCGATGCTCAACGCATCGGGTGTTCTTGTAGCCGTGGTGGCGCTCGGTGCGGTCCTACCGTTAGTTCTTCTCGCACGGTCCACGTCGATCCGCCACGCGCTATCAACAAGGGCTGCTGTTCAACGCGTAGCTGGTGTTGTCGGCGGAACTATTCTCTGGACCATCGGTTCGATTGTCGTGCTCGTCGGTCTTCTGACCGTCCTTCTCGTCACGTCACAGGGCGTCGGCCTGCAACTCGGTTCGATCCCTGGTGTGACCTCCACTTTCGCCCAGTTCGCCCCGCAAGCCCACGTCTCTGTGGTGGTCGTGGCGTTGATTGTCGTGGTGGGCTTCGTCATCGCGTCACTGCCGCGGTCTGCTTACCGCGGGCTGGTTCTGACATTGACGGGATTTACAGTCGTCGGGCCTGCTGTCGTCATGCTGACCGGGTTGGCCGTCGTCGCCACCTCAAACACCGGTGCCGCGTTTACCCCCGGAAACCTTGTGATCGCCACGGGAATCATTCCGATTAGTGTCCTCTTCTTCGCGGGCGTCGAGTCCGGAGCGGCGACTGTCGTTCGGCGTGATCAAAGGTCCATTGTTGGGTTCTGGCTCTATTTCGGTCTCGCCGCAGGTCTCGGATTTGCCGCGTGGGTTCTGCTCGCCGGAATGAGCCCTGATGCTCTGGGCAATGTATTTGTCGGGTCCAACCCGGCGCTTCACGTCACGGCCTCGAGTACCGAGTTAGCCTTCATTCTGGCAGCGATTGCCTTCGCGGTTCCCCTGATTTTGATTGCCTCGCTCATCGGGCGATCACTCATGATGGTGACAGTGAGGGACGATCGGGAGTCCGGTTCGTGGCCGATTCGCGCCACCGTTCTTGCGGTCCCACTCGTAATCCTCGGACTAGACCTGGCCGGTCTTACCGGTGACATCACCGCCATTCTCCCTGGAATTCCGTTCCTGTCGATTCCACTCATGGTGATTATTGGGCTCATGGCTGGTGCCTCGATCGCGTCGCGCCGAGAGCTCGGTGGGGTTGCGCGAGTCATCAACGCAGTTCTCTCGACTGTGCTGATTGTCGTCGGACTCGCCTTGACGTCGTGGTCCGTTCCGAGCCTTGCACCCATCTACGACGTTTCGATTGGGCCGCTCGCAACGACGCTGGGACTGTCGGGTACCGTCTCGCTCGTCGTCCCGGCGGCAGTCCTCGTTTTCTCATTCGTTCTGTCGCTGTTGGTCTCGATGTTTGGTGTAGTTCGCCCGAATCGCACCGCGTAGGCCTGCAGTGACGACGATACTGCGGGACATCACCGCAACGATTGATGAGCTGTGGCCCTTTGCTGGTCAAGAGGAGTGGGACAATTCCGGTGTTATCTCGGGCGCTTCGAACCACCCGGTTTCATCCGTGTTGTTCGCGGTGGACATCACCGACGCGACCGTCACCGAAGCCATTGACGGCGGTTTCGACGCGCTCATCGCGCATCACCCGCTGCTGCTCAGGGGATTGTCCACCGTTGCCGAGGATCGATACAAGGGCGAACTGATCGCACGGCTTATCCGTGGCGGATGTGCCGCAATCGGCGTCCATACCAATGGAGACCGAGTTCCCACGGGCACGAGCACATCGTTGGCAAAGGCGCTGGGCGTAATCGTCGAGCGACCGATCGTCCCGAATGATCTGGGCGGTGGCCTGGGTGTAATCGGGCACGTTGCGGACCAAACCCTGGGTGAATTTGCGCGCCACATCGCATCGAAACTTCCCGCGACCGCTGGGGGTGTTCGAGTGTCCGGAGAATTTGTGCGCCAGATTCGTTCGGTGTCGGTGTGCGCCGGCGCGGGCGACGCGCTCCTCGCGAATGAGGATGTCGCGGCGACGGACGTGTATGTGACGAGCGATCTACGCCACCATTCGGCCTCAGAATTCCGCGAACAAGCGAGACTCGGCAATGACACGGCACTCATTGACATTTCGCACTGGGCGGCCGAATGGATGTGGCTCGAGACCGCTGCGTCCGAATTCCGAATCGCGCAACCTGGTATCGCGGTTACCGTTTCTGACATCAACACGGACCCCTGGTCGTTTGCGGTGATGCAGTGATGATCATGCGCGCACCCGCGGAGGCCCAAACTAGGCTGTTGGATGTCCTTGCGTTAGACACCGAAGACATCGTCATCAACCGGACAGTTTCCGATGCACACGCTGCGTTGGTCGCGCTAGACACCGATGCCGAGTATCAACGCCTTGTGCGCGAGGCGGAAGAGTGGGCGGACCGGCACGACGACATCGAACGCCGATGCGAACACCTCGAATCGGACATTCAGGTCGCGAAGGCTCGAATCACGCAGGATCGTGAGCGCGAGAAGGGGTCGACGGACTCCAAGGAATTGACGACACTCGAACACGAGATTGCGTCGTTGGAACGTCGGATTGAGATGCTCGAGGAACAAGAATTGGACGCGCTCACAGAGCGCGATGATGTCGCTGGCACGTGGAATGCGATTAAGATTTCACGCGATTCGTTCCACGATGCGCGGGCCGCCGCTCAAGATTCACTGCGGTCCGACATTGATGCGTCGAACCGTCGTCGTGCAGATATCGTTAGCGCCCGTGCAGAGATTGTTGCCTCTCTGCCGGCCGAACTAAGTGAACTGTACGAGCGCCAACGAGAACGATATGGCGTTGGGGCGTCCCACTTGCGCGCAGGAATCACCTTGGCGAGCGGTGTCACGCTGACGCCAGGTCAAATACAAGATGTGAGAGCTGCTGACGCCGACGACGTGTTGATGTGTCCCGACAGTAATGCCATCCTGATTCGAACGGCGGAGTCGGGTCTGTGACGCACTTCATTGTGGAGGCCGACGGTGGTTCGCGCGGAAACCCGGGGGTTGCTGCGGGCGGAGCGGTCGTCATCGACGCCGTGACGGGCAAGATTGTGGCGGAAGTTGGCGTTTTCGTGGGAATCGCCACCAATAACGTCGCGGAATATTCGGGGTTAATTGGCGGTGTCCGTAAAGCTCGCGAACTTGACGCCGCCGCATCCATCCATGTCCGGATGGATTCCAAACTGGTGGTTGAGCAAATGTCGGGTCGCTGGAAAATCAAACATCCCGACATGCGCGAACTCGCGCGCGAGGCGCACGCCATCATCGCGGGAGCCGATGTGACGTTTGAATGGATTGCCCGCGAATTCAACTCCCGGGCGGATGCCGTCGCGAATGAGTCGATGGACCGTCGCGACTCCTTCGGCTAGTCGCTACCATGGAGTAACGAGAGGGTCGGCTAGGCGGTCGCGTCACCGAAAGGTGCCGAGGAACGTCCGGGCTCCACAGAGCAGGATGGTGGGTAACACCCACCCGGGGTAACCCGCGAGACAGTGCCACAGAAAATAAACCGCCCGCAAGGGTAAGGGTGAAACGGTGGTGTAAGAGACCACCAGGAGGCCGGGTGACCGGCTTTGCTTGGTAAACCTCGTCCGGAGCAAGACCAGACAGATGCCATTGACGCTGCTCGCCGAGGCATCGGGTAGGTTGCTAGAACTCCGCGG
>CANKTR010000047.1 GCA_947486475.1 Microbacteriaceae bacterium
CGATTGCAATTACTATCTGGGTTGCCCTTGGAGTGGTCTTCACGTTGCTCACGTTTAGATGGGTAAAAAAGTCCTAATTAGCTCGCAAGCGGAATACTCCGAATACAATCGGGCGACATTGCACATACAACTGCACAACCAGCAAAAACTCCCTCAATAAACGCCCCTACTGAGGCTCTAAATCAAGGGAGTTGCTGGCGGAGAATGGGGGATTCGAACCCCCGAGGGCTTGCACCCAACCAACTTTCCAAGCTGGCGCCATAGGCCACTAGGCGAATTCTCCTGCGTTGCCGAAGCAACCTCCCCAGCATACCGTGACCCCGCAGCGTGCCATCCCGCCGCGAATTTGTGCTAACATTCTCAAGAACAATTTCCTCTTCGAAAGGTCGCTTATTCATGTTCATGCGTACTCGAAAGACGATTCTCTCCATCGCCCTCGGTCTTGGTTTGAGCCTTTTTGGTGGAGCCTCGATGGCGTTTGCCGGAACTCTTACCAGCTCGAATTACAACGTGGCCTGCGGCGGCGGCTATGGATTTAGCTTCTCGTCGTGTGTGCGACCTGGGGGTGGCCAGACTGTCGTGCTCACAGGGACCGGTCTTTCTGACTGTGTCGCTATAGTCGCGATGGGTGGAAGTTGGTCGGGATCGGTACCTCTCACGGTCAACGGCGATGGAACGCAAATGTCGTTCGTCGTACCCAATTCCTCTAACTTTTACGGTTGGGCCGCGATCTCGGGGTGCTCTCTTGACAACTCCAGCGCCTTCCTGGACCAGTGGGTCGGGTATCCTCGTCTCGATCCCACAATCGTCGTGACGGCGAACAGCGAGACTCTCACCGAGGGGGACACCCCCGCCCTCGACTACACCGCCACCAACGCTGCGAGCGCGAGCGATTGGGCGACCGAACCGGTGTGTCACGTATACCTCCCGAGTGACCTCTCCACGTACATCGTGGGTGCGCTTGGTGCCGGTGAGTACGTTTCGCGCTGTGCCAACGGCGCCCCAAACGCCGATGCTGACGTGAATTACGTCGACGGTGTGATTAGTGTCAGTGCCGCCCCGGATGGATCGTCTGGCTCGGACGAGCTCGCTGCGACTGGTGTTGATGCCTCGATCCTGACGTCGCTGGTCGTCGCGGGCGGTTTGCTGGTTGCCGCCGGAATGTGGGTTTTGCCTGCACGTCGTCGCATCCGCTCATAACCCAAAACGGCCTAATACCAACGAGGCCTATTAGAAAGAGTAATCTCGGGTTATGCGTATTCTTCTCGTAGGAGCCGGGGGTGTTGGCGACGCGATCGCCAAAATCGCCGCTCGTCGTGACTTTTTCGAAACCATCGTCGTCACCGATTACGACCCGTCCCGTGCCGAGCGCACCATCGACTGGATTCGGACCAAACACGGAGATGCGGTGTCGGCAAAGTTCGTCGCCGACCGCATCGATGCGTCGAATCCCGATGTCGTGGCCGATGTCGCGCGAAAGCATTCTGCAACCCACGTGATGAACGCGGTCGAACCCAAATTCGTGCAGGCGATTTTCGCCGGGGCGAAAGCGGCCGGAGCGAACTATCTCGACATGGCCATGAGCCTGTCCCATCCCCACCCGACGAATCCCTATTCCGAGACGGGCGTGAAACTCGGCGACGAGCAGTTCGCCGCCGCGGCGGAGTGGGAAAAGTCCGACCAGTTGGCGCTCGTCGGGATTGGCGTCGAACCGGGAATGTCCAACGTCTTCGCCCGTTACGCCGTCGATCACCTGTTCAGCGAGGTCGATGAACTGGGCACCCGCGACGGCGCAAACCTCGTGGTGTTTGATGATGAGGGCAACGAGATTTTTGCTCCCAGTTTCAGTATCTGGACCACCATCGAAGAGTGTCTGAACCCACCCGTCATTTGGGAGAAGGACCGCGGGTGGTTCACGACCCCGCCGTTCAGTGAACCCGAGGTGTTCGACTTCCCCGAGGGAATCGGACCGGTCGAGTGCGTCAACGTCGAGCACGAAGAAGTCCTGATGATGCCGCGCTGGCTTCCCGCCAAGCGCGTCACGTTCAAATACGGATTGGGCGACGAATTCATCGGAGTTCTCAAGACCCTTCACAACCTGCACCTCGACTCGAACGAACCGATTCACGTTCGCAGCGCCAACGGACCGGTCGACGTCTCGCCGCGCGATGTCGTTGCGGCCGCACTCCCCGACCCAGCCACCATCGGTCCACGCATGAAAGGCAAAACCTGTGCCGGCGTGTGGGTGACGGGGAAGGGCACAGACGGAAAGCCTCGCGAGGTGTACCTGTACCACGTGTCCGACAACGAGTGGACAATGGCGGAATACGACAGCCAGTGCGTCGTGTGGCAAACCGCGCTGAACCCGGTCATTGCCCTCGAGTTACTGGCGACAGGCCAGTGGTCAGGTGCCGGTGTGCTCGGGCCCGAGGCGTTCGATGCGAAACCGTTCCTCGACCTGATGGCTGCCGCCGAGTCCGATGGCGGATACGGTCAGCCGTGGGGCTTGCGCGAGATGGACCCCCGCTAAATGGCGACCCGTCGCCACGCAATCGAGAGCGACGCCGAGGCCATCGGGCGCCTAATTACCGAGCACGAAAAACTGTTCGATGAGGAGGCCGGAATAACGAGCACCGAGATGGCGGCACAGTTGATTCGAGGTCTCATCGATCCGACCGAGTCGTTCGTCTGGGAACGCGACGACGGCACGCTCACCGCGTTCGTCGGCATGAATCCCGATTCCATCAAGAAAACGCTGTACACCGACGTTTACTCCAAGGGCGAAGTGCTGGACGAGGCGGTCGATTACGCCGTCGACGTACTCAATCGTGATTTCGCCGACTGGAAAGCACTTCCCGGAGTCAACACAAAAGACACGAACCTCATTGCGGCGTGGGCGCGACACGGTTTCACACCGGTACGTACGTATTGGCAGATGCGCGCGCCATTGGCGAATCGCCCGTTCCCGGCGGTTCCCGAGGGTTACCGCTTGACCACCATCGACGTGAATTCCGAATCGGAACTACGTCGCTGGCACGCCCTGCACCTCGATGCGTTCAGCGAGCACTTCGGTTTTGTTCCCCGGCCTTTCGACGGCTGGAAGAAACTGGTCATCGAAATCGTCGGCCTCGATCTGGCCGGCAACTTTCTGCTCCTCGACGAGAACGACAACGCCGTCGGATACGTCGAATGCTCGGATGAATTGGTCGAAGACAACTACGGTTTCGTCAATCACCTGGGAGTGGCGAAGTCCCACCGAAGCCGAGGGCTCGGTGAATTCCTCCTTCGCCACGCCTGCGCGTATTCCGCGACCAAGGGTTATGAGCTGCTCGAATTGTCGGTCGACACCGGGAACGAAACCGGCGCACTGGCGCTCTACGAAAAAGTGGGATTCGTCGCCGGGTCGTCCTGGCAACAGGTTGGTCGCGACGGGGCTACTAGTTAACCCTGCCAACGCCATGAAAAACGGGGTGCCACCCGAAGGTGACACCCCGAAAGGGTAGGTCGAAACCTACTTGAGCGTGACGGTTCCGCCGGCTTCTTCGATAGCAGCCTTTGCCTTGTCAGCGGTCTCTTTGTTGACGCCTTCGAGGATGGTCGCGGGTGCGCCATCAACGAGGGCCTTAGCTTCTCCGAGGCCGAGGTTCGTGAGCGCACGGACCTCCTTGATGACCTGGATCTTCTTTTCGCCGGACGATTCGAGGACGACGTCAAACGAGTCCTTCTCTTCTGCGGCTTCGCCGCCACCAGCAGCGCCACCGGCTGCAGGTGCAGCGGCGACGGCAACGGGTGCCGCGGCGGTTACTTCGAATACCTCTTCGAACTTCTTGACGAAGTCCGAGAGTTCGATGAGCGAGAGCTCCTTGAATGCCTCAATGAGGGCATCCGCGCTGAGCTTAGCCATGATTGTCTCCTTGTTGTTTGGTTTGTCGAAAACGCGCTATTTACGCGTTTTCCTGCTTCTGACGCAATGCGTCGACCGCGCGAACGGCCTTCGCAAGCGGTGCGTTGAACATGTATGCAGCGCCGAACAGTGAAGCCTTGACGGCACCTGCGAGCTTGGCAAGCAGGACCTCTCGGGTTTCCAGATCGGCGAGTTTCCTGACTTCGTCCGACGTGAGGGGCGCGCCATCGAAATAGCCGCCCTTCAGGACGAGGGCAGTGTTTGCCTTGGCAAAGTCACGCAGGGCTTTCGCAGCGGTGACGGTGTCACCGTGAACGAAAGCGATTGCGGTCGGTCCAACGAGTTCGGCATCAAACGAGTTGATGCCTTCCGCGTTGAACGCCCGCTTGGCCAGCGTGTTCTTCACCACGGCGTACGACGCATTCGCACGGAGATTTCCGCGCAGCTCTTTCAGCTGTGCGACCGTGAGTCCGCGGTACTCGGTGAGCAGTACACCGCTCGAGTTTCGGATCGCTTCCGAAATCTCGGCGATTGTTGCTTCCTTGTTCGCCATGGTGCTCCTTGTGTTTGGATGGGCCGGCGACCGCGGGAAATGAAAAAACTCCGGCGCAAACGCACGGAGTCAAACAGCTTTCGCTGGGGAACTTCATTCGCCTGCGCGGGTCCTCACCGGGGTGAGACTTCGGTTTCTTACTTGCGTTCGAAACAACCAGCGGTCTTCGGTGATGCCAGACTACCCCGCATCACCGCCAACGCGCAAATCACGAGCCCTATGCGCGAGGAATGGTGACGACGAATTGGGTGTTCCCCGGTTCGCTTTCCACAACAATCGTCCCTTTCAGCGCCCGAACAATCCCCTGGACAATCGCAAGGCCCAATCCGGTCGAGCCCGTCGCACGGGTACGTGAGGTGTCCGCGCGAACGAAACGTTCGAACAGGGACTCCCGAATCTCGGCGGGAATTCCGGGTCCGTTGTCGGCAACGGTAATCATCACGCTGTCGTCTGTTGTCGCGACCGTCGTTGTGACGACAGTCCCCGCCGGGGTGTGGGTCCGGGCGTTCGCGAGAAGGTTCACGAGGACCTGGTAAAAACGGTTGCGGTCCGCCATGATCGTGGCGCCGCGCGCCGTTTTCACGATCCATTCGTGTTCGGGCGACGCCACTCGGGCATCGTTGACAGCGTCCTTGGCGAGCTTGGCGACATCGATACGGGTGACGTCGAAATCCAATCCCTCGTCGAGTCTTGCCAGCAAAAGAAGATCTTCCACGAGGGCCGTCATCCGAATTGACTCGGATTCGATGCGATCGAGCGAATGGCGAAGGTCGGGACTCATGTCCATGTTCTGTCGCCGCGTGAGTTCGGAATAACCGCGAATGGCCGTGAGCGGGGTCCGGAGTTCGTGGCTCGCATCGGCCACAAACTGTCGAACCTTTGCCTCGCTCTCTCGGCGGGCGGTCAGCGCCTCGTCAACATTGTCGAGCATGTGATTGAACGCCTGGCCCAACTGGCCGACCTCGGTGTTTGGCTGATCGATGGTCACGCGTTCGGAAAGGGTGTCATCACCCACAGCGAGATTGAGCCCCGAGACGCGTTGCGCAGTTTCCCGCACCCGCTCGAGTGGCCGAAGGGCGATGTCCACGCTCTTGCGCCCAGCGAGGACCACAATCACCACGGTTCCAAAAACGAGGAACCCCAGAAACGTTCCGATTCGCCCGATGACGCTGTTGATCGCACGAGTGGACAAACCCATCACGATGGTGGACCCCTGTGAGGTCCCGACGGACGCCATGCGGTACGAGCCGGCATCCCTGACTCGTACATCGCGAATCCCTGTGCCCCAGCCGGATGTGGGAATGTCATCCAATTGCGATGAGGTAAACGCTTGGGGCGCTGCGCGATCATCGAGATAAATCGCGGAAACCTGACCGTCCGCACCAATTGCCGCCAGCACTGTCCCCACTGCTGTTCCCGGACCGGTGAGGCGCTCGTCGAAACCCCCTCGACCCTGACCAGGAGAGTTGAAACGCTGCGCTGCCGACACCAATTCTTCGTCGAGCTGCCCGATCAGATAGGCCCGGATTCCCACCATCGTTGCACCGCCGATGAGAATACCCGCGACAGCCGTCAAGGCCGCGCTGGAGACGATGAGGCGTTTACGTAACGGCCAGCGCTCAAACACCGATTACTCCGCAGGTCGCAGGACGTAACCGACACCGCGAACGGTGTGAATCATCGAAGGACCGAGGGTGTCGATTTTCTTTCGCAGGTACGAGATGTAGATCTCGACAATGGACGAGCGCCCTCCGAAGTCATACGACCAAACGCGGTCGAGTATCTGCGATTTTGACAACACCCGCTTGGGGTTGCGCATGAGGTATCGCAGAAGTTCGAACTCGGTTGCGGTCAGGTCAACCCGCGTGGCCCCGCGAAAGACCTCGTAGGTCTCTTCGTTGAGAACCAAATCACCGACGGAAATCTCGGGGTCTTCTCGCACTTCGGTCGCCATGAGCGATCGGCGAACGATTCCGCGAATTCGCGCGACAAGTTCCTCCACCGAAAAGGGCTTGGTGACGTAATCGTCTCCGCCAGCGGTGAGACCGACGACGCGGTCGACAACGGAGTCTTTCGCCGTGAGGAACAACACGGGGACATCGGCATTATCCGCGCGGATGCGTCGCATCACCTCCAGCCCGTCGAAGTCGGGCAACATGATGTCCAAGACGATGATGTCCGGTTGGAACTCTTTCGCCTGCGAGACGGCCGACTGACCGCTCGCGGCAGTTCGAACGTCGAATTTCTCGTAGCGCAGTGCCATCGACACCAGTTCCGAGATTGACTGTTCGTCGTCCACCACGAGTGCGCGGACGGGGTTCCCGTCCGGTTTCACCAGAGCAACGGTGTCTTTGTTCACAGTTCCAGTCTGATGGTTTTTCTATGAATTCACTAAACGGAACCTATGGTGCACGTGAGAGCGGACACAAACGCCCCGGCCGAAGCCGAGGCGTTTGCGAATTCCGACCTAGAGCGCGCTGATGTCGAGCGGGATTCCGGGACCGAAGGTCGTCGAAATCGTCGCTTTTTGGATATAGCGACCCTTGGCCGACGATGGCTTCAGGCGTTGTACTTCGTCCACCGCGGCGCGGAAGTTATCCCCGAGTTGGTCGGCCGAGAAGGACGCCTTGCCCACGATGAAGTGAACGTTCGAGTGCTTGTCGACGCGGAACTCGATTTTTCCGCCCTTGATCTCGGTGACAGCTTTTGCCGGGTCCGGTGTGACCGTCCCGGTCTTGGGGTTCGGCATGAGGTTTCGCGGTCCGAGGACCTTTCCGAGACGACCGACCTGACCCATGAGCTCGGGGGTCGACACAGCAGCGTC
>CANKTR010000048.1 GCA_947486475.1 Microbacteriaceae bacterium
GTGATTGTCCGAACCGCGGCCGAGGGTGCGACGGAAGAACAGTTGACGCTCGACGTCAAGCGATTGACCGCGCAGTGGGATGCGATTCAGAAGAAGGCGGAAAAGGGAAACGGACCGGTGCTCTTGCACTCGGAGCCGGACCTCCTGGTCAAAATCATCCGCGATGTGTTCAACGAGGATTTCCAGAACATCGTGATTCATGGTGCCGAGGCGAAGGCCGTCATCACGGACTATCTGGAGCAGGTTGCGCCGGACCTCATCGAGCGCATTATCGATCACGATGACGGAACGGACCCGTTCGACACCTACCGGATCAACGAACAAATCATCAAGGCACTCGACCGCAAGGTCTGGTTGCCGTCGGGAGGTTCGCTCGTCATCGACCGAACCGAGGCGATGACCGTGATCGACGTCAACACGGGTAAATTCGTCGGTTCGGGCGGAAACCTCGAAGAGACGGTCACCAAAAACAACCTCGAATCCGCAGAAGAGATTGTCCGACAACTGCGGTTGCGTGACATCGGTGGAATCGTCGTCATCGACTTCATCGACATGGTTCTCGAGAGCAATCGCGATCTGGTCCAGCGACGCCTCATCGAATGTCTGTCGCGGGACCGCACGAAACACCAGGTGGCGGAAATCACCAGCCTCGGACTGGTTCAGATGACGCGTAAGAAATTAGGGCTCGGACTTCTGGAAACGTTCGGCGAGCCGTGTGAGGTGTGTGCTGGTCGCGGAATCATCATCCACCACGAACCCGTCGGCAAGGCTCGTGTCGAGGGCTCACCCGAACCGGGGGCGTCACGTCGGGGCCGAGGAAAGCAACCGGCTCAGACCAAGCAGCAACCGGCTCAGTCAGGAACCCACGAAATCACGGACAGCGCGCGCACGGCTCTCGCCGCGATTGCTACGGCGACCGTCCTACAGGACGGCGCACAAACGGTCAAATCCCGTGGGAAATCGGCGCCCGTCGCGGATCTCGATTCGTTGCTCGACGCGCTCCCCGAAGCCCCTCTTGCGGGCGGACGCACGGCTAGGCGTCCGCGTCGCGCCACGAAGAGCGCGACCAATGGCGGCATCCCGACCGAGGGGACCCCCGCCGACTAGCAGGATTTGCCTCGAGAGCCGCCATCGGTTACTCTTGGGAGTTGGTGCGCTTGGTCCACTCTGGGCAGCGCACAGAGGTTTTCGAAAGGACATCACCGTGGTTTACGCGATTGTGCGCGCCGGAGGGCGACAGGAAAAGGTCGAAGTTGGGACCATTCTCACTGTCGACCGCATTCAGGCCGACGACAAGGGTTCGATTTCGTTCGCCCCGGTCCTCCTCGTTGATGGCGACAAGATTGAAACCAACGCCGCGGCTCTCGCCAAGGTGTCGGTCACGGCTCAGGTCATCGAAGACCTTCGCGGACCCAAGATCATCATTCACAAGTTCAAGAACAAGACGGGGTATCACAAGCGCCAGGGCTTTCGCGCCGACCTCACCCGCGTGAAAATTACCAGCATCAAGTAGCCGAGGGAGAACAACGACATGGCACATAAAAAGGGAGCGTCATCCACTCGTAATGGTCGCGACTCGAACCCCCAGTACCTCGGTGTAAAGCGTTACGGCGGCCAGGTCGTCAAGGCGGGCGAGATCATCGTTCGCCAGCGTGGAACGCACTTCCACCCCGGCGCGGGTGTTGGTCGCGGTGGTGACGACACGTTGTTCGCCCTCGTTCCGGGTGCGGTCGAGTTCGGCGCGAAGGGTGGCCGTAAGGTCATCAACGTCGTTCAGCACGCCTAAGGTTTTCATTCGGCGGGGCGGGCTTCGGCCCGCCTTGTCGTGTTTATGCAGGAAAGGGAGGTGACATGGTTTCGTTCATCGACGAGGTGACCGTTCACCTCAAGGCCGGGCACGGCGGAAACGGCTGTGTCTCCGTCAAGCGCGAAAAATTCAAGCCTCTCGCCGGCCCGGACGGCGGTAACGGCGGTAACGGTGGCGATATCATCCTCATCTCCGACCCGCAGGTCACCACACTTCTCGACTTTCACTACCGCCCCCATCGCTCCAGCGAAAATGGCGGTTTCGGAATGGGCGACCACCGAAGCGGACACAAGGGCGAAACTCTCACCCTCCCCGTTCCCGTCGGCACCGTCGTCAAAGACGCCGACGGAGAAGTGATCATTGACCTGGACAAGCCCGCCATGGAGTTCGTCGTCGCCCCCGGCGGACAGGGCGGGCTGGGAAACGCCGCGCTCGCCTCGCAAAAGCGAAAGGCGCCGGGATTCGCGCTGCTCGGGACCTTTGGCTGGGACGGTGACGTCGTCCTCGAACTCAAGACCGTCGCGGACGTCGCCCTGGTCGGTTTCCCGTCGGCCGGAAAATCGTCCCTCATCGCCTCCGTGTCTGCCGCGAAACCGAAAATCGCGGACTACCCGTTCACGACACTGCACCCCAACCTCGGTGTCGTCGATGTCGAACAGTATCGCTACACGATTGCGGATGTGCCGGGTCTCATCGAGGGCGCGTCCGAAGGTAAAGGTTTGGGTCTCGACTTTCTTCGGCACGTCGAGCGTTGCCGTGTTCTCGTGCACGTCATCGACTGCGCGACCCTCGAACCCGGGCGTGACCCGATGAGTGACTTCGACGTGATCCGAGCAGAACTCGCCGCCTATCCCGTGCCGGACGGAGCGGTGCCGCTGATCGAACGACCCCAGATCATTGCGCTCAACAAGATTGATGTGCCCGAGGCTGCCGAACTCGCCGAACTGGTGCGCGCCGATTTCGAGGGACGCGGGTTTGACGTCTTTGCCGTCTCGGCTGCGTCACGCGCAGGACTTCGCGAGCTCACCCTTCACATCGGGCAGATGGTCGGCGCGGACCGTGCCGAACGACTCTCTGCCGAAGAATCGCAACAACGGATTGTCATTCGCCCTCGCGCGGTCGACGAAAAGCAACTCACTGTTCTCGTCGAACAACGGGGCGACGATGTGACCTATCGGGTGCGGGGTGCAAAGCCCGAGCGCTGGGTCCAACAAACCGACTTCAACAACGACGAGGCGGTCGGATACCTCAGTGACCGTCTCGCGAAAATCGATCTCGATGACCAGTTGTACAAGGCCGGGGCAATCCCCGGAGCGACAGTGTTCATCGGTGACGGCGATCGATTCGTGTTCGATTGGGAACCCACCATGACGAGTGCGGCCGAGATGATGGTGAGCCCGCGTGGAACCGACATGCGGCTCGATGACAACACGCGCACCACCAACGTGCAGCGCCGGCAGTCCTATAAAGAGCGGATGGATGCGAAGGCGGCCGCCCGTGAGGAACTGGAGCGAGAGCGCGTGGCGGGGATGTGGACGGAAGAGGACGATGGTGGAACGTCGAAGTGAGGTGACGTCGGCTACGCGCATCGTGGTCAAGGTCGGGTCGTCGTCGATCAGCGGCGACAACTCCCACCAGCTCGACGCAATCGTGGATGCTCTTGCGGCTGCTCACGCTCGCGGAATTGAGGTCGTGCTCGTCTCGAGCGGGGCAATCGCAACCGCCCTCCCGCACTTCGGGCTTGTGGCTCGTCCGCAGAACGATCTGGTCACCGAACAGGCTGCCGCGGCGGTCGGTCAGACCATGTTGATGGTGCGGTATCAGGACAGCCTGAACCGCTTCGGTATCGTTGCGGCACAGGTTTTGTTGACCTCCGGCGACCTCGAAACCGAGTCAACGCGGGTGAACGCGAAAGGGGCGATGGATAAACTTCTGGATCTTCGTTTTTTGCCCATCGTCAACGAAAACGACACTGTGGCGACTCACGAGATTCGGTTCGGTGACAACGACCGTTTGGCGTCGCTCGTCGCCGAACTCGTCGGTGCGAACCTGCTGGTTCTCCTCAGCGACGTCGATGCACTGTATTCGCGACCGCCCGGCGAGCCTGGCGCGGAGAAGATCGACCTGGTCACCTTTGGCGATGATTTGGCGGGCATCGAAATCGGTCCGGCGAGTTCGTCAACCGTCGGGACCGGTGGGGCGGAAACCAAACTGGCCGCGGCGCTGCTCGCAACGCGTCGGGGAATTCCGGTGGTGTTGACCTCGGCGGCACACGTGGGCGCAGCGCTGGCCGGCGAATCAGTGGGAACGCTCTTCGAAGCGTCGGAGAACTGAATCTGCACGGAAACAGGCCGCAACGCGGGTAATCTTGTCCCAACAGACATCCGAGGGAGAACAATGTGAACACCGTGATCCGTGCCAGTGAAGAATTAGCGACGCTCCCGTTCCCGCCGATCGTGTGGGCGGGCATCTTTGCGCTGGGATTCATTCTGTTGGCGGTCGCTGTTCTGGCGAATCGTGACGTTGCCCACCGAAACCGCCGCCGCGGCAACAGCGACGCTCACCACTAGGACTCACATGACTGGCGGCTCCCGGCGACGAATCGGGGTGATGGGTGGAACTTTTGACCCGGTTCACCACGGGCACCTCGTGGCCGCGAGCGAGGTCGCCACGCACTTCGGATTGGACGAAGTGGTTTTCGTTCCCACCGGTGCGTCTGACCACAAAAGGGACGTGACGGAGGGGGAGCACCGGTACTTGATGACCGTTATCGCAACCGCGTCCAATCCGCGGTTCACCGTGTCGCGAGTCGACGTCGATCGCGACGGCCCAACCTACACAATCGACACCCTGCGTGACCTGAAGATTCACTACCCCGACTCTGATTTCTATTTCATTTCCGGAGCCGACGCCATCGCACAAATCCTCGAATGGAAAGATATCGAGGCCGCGTGGGACGTCGCTCACTTCGTCGCGGTCACTCGCCCCGGTCACGCCCTGTCCCTGTCCGGACTGCCGTCCGAGCACGTGAGCCAACTGGAAATCCCCGCTCTGGCTATTTCCTCGACCGATTGCCGAGCACGAGTGCGTTCGGGTTCCCCGGTCTGGTACCTCGTTCCCGACGGTGTCGTTCAGTACATCGCAAAACACGGGTTGTATCGTGGGAAGTCATGACGGACCTCTCCACACCGCTCCCAAGTCGCCGTGCGCAACGCCACGCGCGGGAAACGTTGGCGCCAGCAGGAGGAACCGAGTTGCCGTCGCGTCGAGCCCTGCGCCAGGCCCAGGGTCCCCTTGCGCCCACACTGTCGCCCGCGCTCGACCCGGGTCGGGATCTCGACCACTGGGTCGTTCCGTCATCCAGCGTCGGTCAGTCGAACGCGGCTGCAGCGACGCTACACGTCGAACAGTTCCCTTCGGGCGAAATTGCCGGTCCCATTGGCCACACGGGTGAAATTATCCTGACCGGACCGATTCGAGTCTCCAACGAACCGAGCGTCGCCCGCCCCATCCTGGCATTCGACGCCAGCGTCGACCTGGAATCGCCGGGGATTCCTCGTCGCGCAACCGAGGCTCTGTCCATCATCGGTCGCGCCGGCCCGATGGATGGCAAAACAAAAATTCCGAGTTCCAACAGGGGCATCTCGGCGGGATTTGCAACCTTTTTCGGGTTGCTCGTCGTCACCCTCATCGGTCTCGCCATGTTAACCGATCTCATCTAAAGGAAAATCGTGCCCGCAACACAAACCGCCATCAACAATGTCGCCACCGTGGCCGCTGCCGCCGAGTCGAAACAGGGCGAGGACATCGTTGCGCTCGACGTGAGTGGACCGATTGCGATTGTCGATGCGTTCGTCATCGTCACTGGTCGAAACGAGCGCAACGTTCAGGCGATAGCCGATGAAATCGAAGACCAGATGTTGGCGAACGGAAACAAGACGCTCCGACGGGAAGGACGCGACCTGGCTCGTTGGATCCTGCTCGATTTCGGTGATGTCGTTGCCCACGTTTTTCACGCGGATGAGCGGATGTTCTACGGCTTGGAACGGCTATGGCACGACTGTCCCGTGATTCCGGTCACGGTCGGCGCGCGCTGACGCACCCTGCCCAATTTGGGAGAAATCTCGCGGGTACAGTAACCTGATGAAGTTGCCCGTTCGGCGACACGAGGGCCTGTGGCGCAGCTGGTAGCGCACCTGCATGGCATGCAGGGGGTCAGGGGTTCGAATCCCCTCAGGTCCACTCTCAATGCTTCGCAAAAAACACTAATATTAGATGTATTAGAACGGCGCGAAGGAGCCACGATGTCGACCTTTTCCACCGCAGAATCCGTAATGGGATTCGACGCACTGTTCACCGCCGACGAACTCGCGTGGCGGGATTCGGCTCGAAAGTTCTCGCTCGAGCGCATTCAGCCGGGAATCGACGAAGACTTCGAGATACAGCGGCTTCGCACCGAACTGATCGCCGAGATGGGCGACCTCGGAATGTTGGGGATGCACATCGACGGCTATGGCTGC
Organism: Microbacteriaceae bacterium; assembly: GCA_947486475.1. The sequence continues at coordinate 6,328 of CANKTR010000048.1, forward strand.
GCGGGGGCCTCGGCGGTGTCGTACGGTCTCGTCTGTTACGAACTCGAAGCCGTCGACACCTCGTGGCGAACACACATCAGCGTGCTCGGATCGCTCGCGATGACGGCTATCGCCAAGTTCGGTTCGGAAGAACAAAAACAGGAATTCTTGCCCCCGATGGCGCGCGGCGGGAAGATCGGGTGTTTTGGGCTCACCGAACCCCACGGCGGGTCGGACCCGGGCAACATGATGACCACAGCGGTCAAAGAAGGTGACCACTGGGTCATCAATGGCGCCAAGCGCTGGATTGGCATCGCGAACATCGCCGACTACGCCATCATCTGGGCGGACACCGAAGACGGCATTCGCGGTTTCATCGTCCCGACCAACACTCCCGGCTTCACCGCGACGCCGATTTCGAACAAGTTGTCGATGCGCGCGTCGATTCAATGTGACATCGACCTCGAGAACGTTCGTGTTCCCGAGTCACTCCGCCTTCCCGATGCCAAGGGGCTCGGCGCACCGTTCTCGTGCCTCAACGAGGCACGTTACGGAATCATCTGGGGAGTCATGGGCGCCGCCCGGGCGTCAATCGACATCGCGGTGACGTTCTCGAAAGAGCGAATCTTGTTCGGCAAGCCTCTTGCCGCGACGCAAATCACGCAGACCAAGCTCGCCGATTGCTTCCTCGAATTCGAAAAGGGAGTGCTGCTCTCCCACCAC
>CANKTR010000049.1 GCA_947486475.1 Microbacteriaceae bacterium
AAACAAGGGATAATCCATGTCAGCTAACCTCACACAACTCGTCATCTTTGCGTGCGACGCCGGGATGGGCTCCAGCGCGATGGGGGCAACGCTCCTTCGCACCAAACTGAAGGCCGCCGGTATCACCGATGTCACCGTTGTCAACAAGGCTGTTGCCGACTTGGCGACTGACGCGGAGTTCGTCATAACTCACTCTGGTCTGACAGATCGGGCACGCCACACGGCCCCCGACGCTGTTCACATCACTGTCGAGAACTTTATGGCAACACCGAAGTATGACGAGGTCGTTGAAATCCTTCGGGCTCAACGGGCTTAGGTTAGCGACGACCGAGGATTCATGCGATGAACGTATTGGCTGCGGACAGCATCCGGCTTCACGGGACGGCAACGACCCGAGACGAAGCAATTGCCGAAGTGGGGGAGATGCTTGTCTCCACCGGTTCGGTGACGACGGATTATGTCACCGCCATGTTCGCGCGTGAATCCTCGGTCTCCACATATATGGGGAATCTGTTGGCAATTCCCCACGGAACCAACGAATCCAAAGACGAGGTGCATCGCTCCGCGGTCGCGGTCGTGCGGTATGACCACGACATCGACTGGGGTGGGCATCCGGTGCGTTTTGTGATCGGAATTGCGGGCAAAGGCGATAGCCACCTCGAGGTCCTCGGTGCCATCGCCCTCGTTTTTAGCGATTTGTCCGCGGTGGATGACCTCCAGAAGGCTTCGTCCCCCTACCAAGTGTTAGACAGGCTGGGGCTTAGCGCCTCATGACTGCGGTCCACTTCGGCGCCGGAAACATCGGGCGCGGTTTCATTGGACTTGCGCTTCACCAGGCCGGGCATCGGGTCACATTCGTCGATGTCGACGACAGTCTGATCGACGCCCTCAACGCCGCCGCGTCCTATCGGGTGTTCGAAACCGGCGTCGAGGGTCGGGTTCACACCGTCACGAACTTTTCGGGAATCAATTCGCGCAGCGACCCCGACGCCGTGGTGTCGGCCATCGCCGGCGCGGATGTCGTAACCACGGCGGTTGGGCCGCGAATCCTCGAATTTGTTGCTCCGTTGATTGCGCGGGGTCTCGCCGCCCGGTCGGTCCCCGACCCGCTCGCGGTGATGGCCTGCGAGAACGCGATTGGAGCGTCGGATACTCTGCGGGCGTTTGTGGCCCTCCATGCGCCGGCCGACCAACTCGACCGGTCACGGTTCGCGAACACCGCTGTCGACCGAATAATCCCGTTGCAGGCTGGTGATGCCGGGCTCGATGTCACGGTCGAAGATTTCAGCGAATGGGTGGTGGACCGAACGCCCTTCGGCGACCATCCGCCGGTTTTGTCTGGCGCTCACTTTGTCGATGATCTCGGCCCCTACATCGATCGAAAATTGTTCACCGTGAATACGGGGCACGCGTCGATCGCCTATCTGGGTCTCCGAGCGGGATTTAGTCGGATTGCGGAAGCCCTAGCGGACGACGGTGTGGCGACCGTGGTGAACGCTGTTCTCGCGGAAACGGCGCAGATGCTTGTCGCTCGTCACGGTGGGGATCCCGCCGAGCAGCAACGGTACGCGGCGAGAACACTCGAACGATTTCGAAACCCCGAACTCAACGACGAACTCGAGCGAGTTGGGCGTCAACCGCTTCGCAAACTGTCGCGCCACGAACGATTGATCGCGCCCGCGGCCGCTCTAGCCGAGAGTGCGGTCGTCCCCACCGCGTTGCTGGCGGTGATTGAAGCCGCGATGTACTTCGATGTTCCGGATGACGCGGAATCGGTGGAGCTGCAACGTCTGCGCACAATGTCGCGAGCGGAAGACTTCGCATCCACCTCGTGCGGAATCGACGACCAACACCCGTTGCGACCGGTTTTGGTCGCGACCATTAGCCGTACGATGGGCTAAATGTCAGCCTCCGCACTTGTCGCTCTTGTGGTGTCCTGTTTGATGTGGGGTACCACGGGAGTCGTCGCCGCCGGAATGACGCCGGCTGTATCGACGTTTGCGATTGGCTCGTTCACCATGGGTGTCGGGGGAATTCTGTTGGCCCTGATGTGTTGGCCCGCGGTGCGTCGCGCTCTCGCAATTCCTGCCGCCCGGCGGTGGATTCTTCTCGGCGGCATCGGAGTTTTCGTTTATCCTCTCGCGTTCTACGCCGGGATGCAGGACGCGGGTGTCGCCGTCGGAAACACGGTCGCGCTGGGGTCGGGACCACTCTTCGCAGGTGTGATCGAGTGGATTGCCACGAAACGAAAGCCCGCGAAGCGGTGGTTTGTTGCGCTAGGAATAGCCGTGACTGGATTGCTGTTTGTCGGTTTCGCCCGAGGCGGTGAAACCATCGTCGGGTTATCGGGGGTGTTGCTCGCACTTCTCGCGGGTATCGCCTATGCGCTGTATTCGGTCGCGGGTTCGAGGGTAATCGCTGCTGGGGCCTCGTTTCGTGGCTCGATGGGTGCCGTTTTCGGCGCCGGAGCCCTACCGCTTCTGGTCGTGCTCGCGTTCACGGGCGGGCCTCTAGTAACGGACCCATCCAACCTTGGGCGCGGTGTCTATCTCGCGGTGGGTCCGCTGGTCCTGGCGTATTTGTTGTTCGGTTTTGCACTGACACGCGCGAGTGCGTCGCTCGTCACGCTCGTCACGCTGTTGGAACCCGCGTTTGCCACCATTCTCGCGGTTGTCATCCTCGGCGAGACACTTCCCGCTGTCGGGTGGATGGGCGTCGCGTTGCTCGTCACCGGGGTCGTTGTGGCGACGATGCCACGTCGTGGCGCGAAAATCCCCAATTCCACCGAGTAATCCCGTTAAGGTGTAACTATGGCTTCGGATAGTGACAAAGAGAAGAATTTCTTCGGTCGGCCTCGACGGTCGTCGTTTGTCGCCGCCACCCCGGAAAACGACGATTTCCTGCCCGTGTTACCCTCCGTCGGCAGCACTCCACTTCCGTCCGCCGCGGACGTTAACTTTTTTCCGCCGGTGGAAACGGGACAGCCGAGTCTCCGAGAACCGGAACCGCCTGCGAGACTGGTCGTGCCCACCCGCCGATCCATGACCGAAGAAGAAATCGCCGGGGCGTTCGCCGAAGCACAAGAGATGTCCAGTTCCGAGCAAATCGCACTGCTCGACTCGCAGATGACGTTGCGCGAGGACGATTTGCGAACCGCCCGCAGTTTTCTGGCTACCCTTCGGACCGCTAATCCCCGCGAGGCACAGCCTCTACTGGACGAACTAAAGGCGCGGTATGCGGATGTCGACCCGGAAATCGCCGACTTTGCCCTCGGCGACGCGCCAACCGTACCGGTGAATGACGATACCTCCGCCGAATCCACCTCACCGGTTCCCGTTGTCGGTGGTGCCGCGGTCACCTCGCCCGCAGCGCCCGCTTCGCCGGTGAGAGTTGAGAGTGGGGCGGATACTGCCGAACAGGCGCCGAACGGTCGTTATCGGGGTTGGGCCGCGGTTATCGCACTCTCCTCGATAGTGGCTGGGGTCGTCCCCATTTCGTCGGCGGTGTTTACGGCATTCGGGGCACCCGCACCGGAATTGGTTGATTCGCTCCTCGGAGCGTCGGGAGTCGCCGTGTTGCTCGTCGCGATTGTGTCGATCGTGCCGCTGGTTCTCCTCGCGCGTTCCACCGCAGCGCGCCACGGTTTGTCGTGGACCGCCGCTCTCGGTCGCGTCCTCGGGTCGGCGAGTGGCGTGGTTCACGTCACTGTACTCGCCGCGTTCGCCCTCGTGGGGTTCTTCAGCGTGCTTCAACAGACGACGCAGGGTGTCGGGCTCCAACTCGCCTCAATCCCGGGGGTTGCGTCTGCAATCGCTGCCGCGGCGCCGAACGCCCACCTCACCGTCCTCGTTGTCTCGGCGCTCGTCGCGGCGGGATTTGGCCTCGCGGCTCTACCGAGGCGGCTCTTTCGGGCCACAATGCTGCTTCTGACCGGATTCATCATTGTCGGGCCGGCCATCGTCATTCTCACCAACATCGCCGTCGTGTCGAACCTCAACAGCGAAACACCGGTGAATGCGGACAATTTGATATTGGCGACCGGAATCATTCCGATCGTGATCCTTGTCTTGGCGGCGGTCGAAACCGGCGCGGCCACGGTGGTTCGGCGAGACGCACAGCGGCTTCACGGTCTGTGGCTGTATGTCGGGGTCGGTATCGGAATCGCCTTCGCCGCGTGGGTGTTGCTGGCAGGAATGGGGCGTGACAACCAGGGTTCGCTTTTCATCGGGTCAAACCCAGCGCTGCACGTTGTCGCCGCGAGTGTCGACCTCGCTTTTATCTTCGGTGTGGTCGTTTTCGCGGTCCCCGTTCTATTCCTCGCCGCGATGGTCGGCCGCACGCTGTCCATGGTGACGGTTCGAGGTGACGCGGACTCACCGCACGTGTGGGTGCGGTTACTCGTGTTGGTTCTTCCGCTCACGGTTTTCGCCCTCGACGTTCTCGGCGTACTTCCCGATCTCGGCGAGTTGCTTCCCGGAGCAGCATTCCTGTCGATTCCCGCAATGTCCATCGTCGGTCTGATGGCCGGAGCGTCCATCGCCTCGCGCCGCGGTCTGCGCAACGGCGCGAAGGTCGTCAACACGGTGCTCGCCTCGGCGCTGACACTCGTGGGACTCGCACTCACACTCTGGGCGGTGCCCGGACTTGAACCGTTGTACAACGAATCCATCGCTCCCGTCGCGGCCAGCCTCGGACTCACGGGGGCGACCGCGTTGGTCGTGCCGTCGGCGATCGCGATCGTGTCGTTTGTGTGTTCCCTGTTGGTGTCCGCTGTTGGTTCCCGTCGTTCGACTCGCACAGACTGACCAACACAATGGCGATTACCGTGCGAGAACTGAGCTCGCTCATGGACAGTCAGTGGCCTCTGTCCGGTCAAGAAGACTGGGACAATTCCGGTCTCGTGACGGGGTCGTTGGATCGTTCCGTCACCTCTGCGCTACTGGTCGTCGATGTCACCCACGAGACGGTGTCCGAAGCGATCGACGGTGGCCACGACGTTCTCATCGCGCATCACCCACTGTTGTTGCGCGGGCTCATGACGATTGCGGAAGACCGCTACAAGGGCGACCTTCTCGCGCGGTTGATTCGCGCTCACTGTGCGCTGTTTGCCGTCCACACGAACGGCGATCGGGTTCCGACCGGGACGAGCGCCACTCTCGCGTCGGCTCTGGGACTGACGAACACCGAACCGCTGGTCGCGAACGTGCTCGGCGGGGGTCTTGGGATTGTTGGCAGTGTGACACCACAGACGCTGGGGGACTTTGCGCGGTCGATTGGTGCGGTGTTGCCCTCCACCGCGGGCGGAGTGCGGGTTTCCGGAGACTTCGCGCGAAGCATCTCGACCGTGTCGGTGTGTGCCGGAGCGGGGGACTCGCTGTTGTCGAATCCGTTGGTCCGAGGTTCGGATGTCTTTGTCACCAGCGACCTGCGTCATCACCCCGCGTCGGAGTTTCGCGAACAGGCGCGGTTGGACAATGACACGGCGCTCATCGACATCTCTCACTGGGCGGCTGAATGGTTGTGGCTCGACCAGGCCGCAGCGGAAATCCGTGAATTCGCTCCCGGACTCGACGTCACGGTGTCCCACATCAACACCGACCCGTGGACGTTCTCGGTGGTGCAGTGATAGCGCTTCGGGTTCCGCCCGAGATTCAGGTTCGTTTGCTCGATGTGTTGGCGCTGGACACCGAAGACCTCATGATTTCGCGGACCGTTTCCGATGCGGAAAACGAAGTGGCGGCCCTGGACAACGACGTCGAGTACCAGCGGCTGGTGCGCGAATGTGAAGAGTGGGCGGACCGATTCGACGATCTGGATCGCCAGTGCGCTCATCTGGAATCGGACATCGCGGTAGCTGCGGCGCGAATCGACAAGGACCGAGCGCGCGAGAAGACGTCCACGGATTCCAAGGAATTGGCCTCGCTCGAGAACGAAATTGCGTCGTTGACCTTGCGAATCGAAATGCTGGAGGACCAGGAACTCAAAGCGCTGGAAGAGCGCGATGAGGTCCAGGGTGCGTGGAACGCGCTCAAAATCGCCCGCGATTCGTTCCACGAGTCGAGGGCGGCTCGCCACGAAGCGATTCGTGCGGACATCGACGCGTCACGGCGTCGACAGGCGGATATCGTCACTGCGCGCGAAGCGATCGTTTCGGGGCTTCCAACAGACTTCATCGAGTTGTACGAACGGCAACGAGCCCGGTACGGCGTCGGCGCTTCGCATCTTCACCGTGGCGTCACCTCGGCCAGCAGTGTCACGCTCACCGCGGGCCAAATCCAGGATGTCCGCGCAGCCGACCCCGACGAAGTTCTGATGTGTCCCGACAGCAACGCCATCCTGATTCGAACGGCGGAGTCCGGACTGTGACCCGCTTCATCGTCGAGGCCGATGGTGGCTCGCGCGGAAACCCGGGGGTTGCTGCGGGCGGAGCGGTCGTCATCGACGCTGACACGGGCGAGATTCTCGCCGAGGTCGGTGTTTTCGTTGGAATCGCCACCAACAACGTGGCCGAGTATTCCGGCCTCGTCGGCGGGCTCCGAAAGGCTCGGCAATTAGACCCCGTCGCGCCAATTCATGTGCGAATGGACTCAAAACTCGTCGTCGAGCAGATGTCGGGCCGGTGGAAAATCAAACACCCGGACATGCGCGACCTTGCGCGCGAGGCCCATTCGATCATCGCGGGTACCGACGTGACGTTCGAGTGGATTGCGCGCGAATTCAACTCGCGTGCCGACGCCGTGGCAAACGAATCGATGGACCGGCGCGATTCCTTCGGCTAATCGCTACGATGGACAAGCGAGAGGGTCGGCCAGGCGGTCGCGTCACCGAAAGGTGCCGAGGAACGTCCGGGCTCCACAGAGCAGGATGGTGGGTAACACCCACCCGGGGTAACCCGCGAGACAGTGCCACAGAGAATAGACCGCCCGCAAGGGTAAGGGTGAAACGGTGGTGTAAGAGACCACCAGGAGGTCGGGTGACCGGCTTTGCTTGGT
>CANKTR010000050.1 GCA_947486475.1 Microbacteriaceae bacterium
AGAAGGTGGGAAACGGGGATCCGTCGGCCAAGCGTGGTTTGGTGGCGACCACGGTGGGAGCGCCGCACGCGCATCGCGCCGCGACTCCGACAACGTCCCGCATGGGGCGACCGAGTTGGATCTGCATGATCTCGAGGTCACGGTCGGACGCAGCGTCGATGGTCACTCAGTTGCCGTTTCGGGTTTCGCGGCGAACGCATAGGACTGAACAAACGCCTCCACCCAATCGATTGACGTCCGATGCACGGTACCGAGCACCTCGTCGGACTTTGCGGGTTTGGCGTTGACATCGTTGACGACCAAATAGGAAATGTCCCCCGGGTACACGAACATGAGCCGTTCCCTGGCTTGCGCCTCGACGTACGCCCGGTCCGACCAGCGTTCAAGTTCTGCTTTCGCTTCCGCGAGGGTCGCGCGGGCCGACGCCACCTCCTTGTCCAACTCGGCGAGACGAACCTGTTGTTCGAACCAAATCTGAACCGGGTTAGACAAGTCGACGACTGCCGCGACCGCAATGATCACGCCCACGATGACGGCGCCACTGCGCTGAATTTCGCGATCGAGGAAATTGTCGAGCGTCCGCCGCACACCACCACGAGCACGTCCCGACTTTCGGGCGGGACGGCCGGGTCGCCGCGGGCTAGTCATGGGACAAGGGTAACGCGAGCGACGGCTCGGCGGCCGAAGCGACTAGGCCGTGAATCGCGGGAATGCGCCACGACCCGCGTACACCGCGGCGTCACCGAGTTCCTCTTCGATGCGCAGCAACTGGTTGTACTTGGCGACGCGCTCGCTGCGGGCCGGTGCACCGGTCTTGATCTGACCGCAGTTGGTCGCGACCGCGAGGTCGGCGATGGTCGTGTCTTCGGTTTCGCCCGAGCGGTGCGACAGGACCGCGGTGTACCCGGCGCGCTGCGCCATGGCGACCGCGTCCAGCGTCTCGGTGAGCGAACCGATCTGGTTCACCTTGACCAGAATCGAGTTGCCGACGTGGCGCTGGATTCCGTCCGCGAGGCGAACGGGGTTGGTGACAAACAGGTCGTCTCCGACGAGTTGGACCGTGGCGCCGAGTTCCGCGGTGATGGCCTCCCAGCCCGCCCAGTCATCCTCGGACAGCGGGTCTTCGATGGTGATGAGCGGATACGCGCCAACGAGTTCCGAATAGTACGCAATGAGTTCCCCCGACGACAGTTCGCGTCCTTCGAAGCGGTACTTGCCGTTGTCGTGGAACTCGGTGGCTGCGACGTCGAGGCCCAGCGCGAGGTCTTTTCCGGGCGCGAAGCCCGCCTTCTCGATGGCGACCATAAGCAGGTCGAGCGCCGCACGGTTGTTGTCAAGGTTCGGAGCGAACCCGCCCTCGTCACCCAGACCGGTCGCGAAGCCCTTGGATTTCAGTTCCGCCTTGAGCGCGTGGTACACCTCGACGCCCCAGCGGAGTCCTTCGCGATAGGTGTCGGCACCGATGGGCAACACCATGAATTCTTGGACGTCGACGTTGGTGTCGGCGTGGGCTCCACCGTTGATGACGTTCATCATCGGAACGGGAAGCACGTGTGCGTTGGGCCCACCGAGGTAGCGGAACAGCGGCAGGTCCGCCGAGAGCGCGGCCGCTTTCGCCACCGCGAGCGAAACCCCGAGAATCGCATTGGCGCCCAACTTGGACTTGTTGGCGGTTCCGTCCGCCTCGATCAGAGCCGCGTCCACCGCGCGCTGTTCGCTGGCGTCGAGCCCTTCAATGGCCTCGGACAGAACGTCGATGACCGAATCGACGGCCTTCAGGACGCCTTTGCCGCCGTAGCGTTTGGAGTCGTCGTCACGCAGTTCGAACGCTTCGAACGCGCCGGTCGAGGCGCCGGACGGAACGGCGGCCGAGGCGACGGTTCCGTCCTCGAGAACTACATCCACCTCGACGGTCGGGTTTCCTCGCGAATCCAGAATTTCGCGGGCATCAACAAAGGCAATAGCGGACACAGGTTCTCCTTGGGTGGTGGTGTTTCCAGATTAGGCGTTAGTCGAGCGTCTTCCACTCCAGGGGCTCCCCCGGGTTGAGGAAGGCGTATCGACGGAACCCGTCGTTCGCGAGTTGGTCGAGAATCGCGCGGGTGTTCTTGGTTTTGTGGACGAGCCGGACACGGAGCCCGTCGGCCATGAGCGCCGTCTTGTGGGCGATCAATTCGGCGGGGGTCAACTGCGGGTCATAGATGACGGCGACCGAGTCCGACTCGGCGACGTCATCGGTGCGAACGAGGTCGACGAGTCGTTCGAACCCGAGCGAGAACCCGACCGCCGGTACTTCGGTTCCGAGGAAGCGACCGATCATGCCGTCGTACCGTCCGCCGCCACCGAGCGAGTAACCGAGGTCGGGGTGGGCGACTTCGAAAATCGCGCCCGTGTAATAGCCCATCCCGCGAACCAGGAACGGGTCGAACACCATCGTGACGCCGGTCCCGACAGCCGCCGCGATCTCGGCGAGTTCGGCCACCGCGTCGGGGGCGACTCCGGCGGGCAGGGCATCGGTCATCGCCGTGAGCGTCGGAGCCGAGGTGGGGTTGGCGTGACGCCCGAGCAATTCCTCGAGAGTGGCGAGCGCCGCATCACCGGCCCCGTGTTCGCGTAGCTCGGCGACGACGCCCTCGGCGCCGATCTTGTCGAGTTTGTCCAGGGTGATGAGCGCCGACTCGGTGTTGGTCAGACCGAGCGCCGACAGCATCCCCATCAGAATGCGGCGGTCGTTCAGGCGAATCGTGGTGCCCGTGATGCCGAGGCGGTCGAGCGTGGCACTCGTGGCGGTGATGAGTTCGATCTCCGCGAGAATTCCGGATTCGCCGATGATGTCGATGTCGCACTGGACGAACTGTCGGAATCGCCCCTTCTGCGGGCGTTCGGCCCGCCACACCGGAGCGATCTGAATCGCCCGAAAGACGGGGGGAAGTTCGGCGCGATGCGTCGCATAGAAACGGGCGAGCGGAACAGTGAGGTCGTATCGCAACCCCATGTCGATCAGGTCCGCGGTAGACGTCGCCGCGGCGATGTCGTCGGGGGTGAGACCGCGCTTGAGCACACCGAACGCGAGTTTTTCGTTGTCACCGCCGAGACCAGCGGACAAACGCGCCGATTCTTCGACGACGGGGGTCTCGATTTCGTCGAAACCGTTCACCCGGAAGGATTCGCGAATGACGCCCAGAACCCGATCGCGACGGGCTTTCTCGGCGGGGGTGAAGTCGCGCATCCCTCGGGGTGGGTTCACGGTCGCCATTTGATTATTGTTCCACAGGTCAGAGACCCCAGACCGAACGGCGCGACCACCCCGATTCGGTGGCACACTGGAAACATGAGCACCACTGGATTTATCCCGCGTTTCCTCGAGTCCCTCGCCTCACTGACTCGAACCGGTTACTGGGCGATTCTTGTCATCACCACGGCGTCCCTGTCGCTCATCCTCGTCGGGTTGACGGTCGCGAGTGATGCGGCCACCGCGGTCGGCACCGACTCCGGGCGCATGGCTTTGTCCTTCGCGGTCTTCCTTGTTCTGATCGCCGTCCTTCTCGGCGTCCCGACTGTGTTCATCACGGTGCGCGAAACCCTCGGTCGGCTCGGGTTCGTTCACACCTTTCTTCTCTCGATCGTCGTCGGCGGTTCGTTCCTCGTCGCCGCTGCTCCGGCAATCCTGTGGTCGATTCTGTCGACGGGCGTGTCCGGCGATGTGTGGATGCCGACGGTCGCGACCGTCGAATTACAGGTCGTGGTGATTGGTGCGCTGGTGGCACTCGCACACTGGGCGATTGCGAACCCCAGTGCCGCAACTACCACCGCCTTCGGACTCGTTGCGGGAATCACGGTCGGACCGCTGTTGATTGTCGGGGCGGCGTCATTGGGCACTCCGGTCGAACAAACGACGAAAACGTATTACATCCAGTGGAAGGACGAAAACGAGCCGACCGACCCCGACACCGGTTATCCGCTGAACCCGACGTGTGAGAAGTATCCGTCCACGTCGACCGCGTTTCTCACCGATTATTCGGGCGTGTGGTCGGTTGTCACGACCAACCCCGTCGCGCTCGTCAGCGCATCCATCACCCCGGTCGTCGGCGATTGGGAAGGCCCCGGCGATATGAGCCTCGGGGAGACAGGGCCCAACGGGATGCCCGCCGTGCAGGTGCCGCTCGACCTGTTTTCGACCGTCGACCTGAACGTGCGCGGGATGCAATTTCCGATTCAAACCGACATCGTCATCGACGAGTGTGCAAACATCGCCGAGTTCGGCACGCCGTATCCCACGCTCGACGGTGACCGCACCCCGCGCGAGGTCATCGAGCAGTCGACCTCGGGTTATGCCGGCGGCGTGCTCGGTCAGGCACTGTTCGTGGCTCTCGCGACCGCGATTCTGGTCCCGATTCGCCTTCGCGGGCGACGCGCCTAGTCTTTCGTTTCCGCCTCGGCGTCGGTGATCAGGCGGCGGACGGCGGACCGCACGGCACCTTCGGCATCGAGCCCGTTCGCTTTGGCGGCGGCGACAATCGCGACGAGCAGGTCTCCCAGTTCGTCGGTCGTGGTGTTCTGGTCGACCAGGTCGGATGGTGTCGGCTGGTTCGTCAACTTGCCGATGACCTTGTCGGCCAGCGAAAGGGCCGGAAGTCCCTTCGGCAACCCCTCGAACCCGGACGTCCGTTCGGGTTTCTCGGCGGCCTTCCACTTCTCCCAGTTGGCAACGACCTCGTCGGCCGTATCCGCGCTGACATCCCCGAACACGTGCGGGTGGCGTCCCACCATCTTGTCGCGGGCGACGCGGGCGACGTCCTCGATGTCGAACGGGCGGTCGGGGTGTGCACTTCCGAGGTCGGCGTGAAATAGCACCTGGTACAGCACGTCCCCGAGTTCCTCGATCATGTGCGTTCGGTCACCCGACTCGACGGCGTCGATGAACTCGTGGCTCTCTTCGATCAGGTACTTGATCAACGTCTCGTGTGTCTGTTCGCGATCCCACGCGCAGCCGTCCTTGCCGCGCAGCCTCGCCATCACGGCGATGAGGGCGTCGAGTTCGGGGTGTTCGGATTCGCTCATGCGGTTTCACCATAAATCGCCTCGACCACATCGCGCACCCATTCGACCAGGTCGTCGCCGTCGCGGTTCGGCATTGGAACGAGGCAGGCCGACATCGCCGACACGTACCGTGCGCCCGTGTACAACCGCACGAGCCGCGTTTGTCGCGAATCGGGCAGGTCCACTCCGGCAACGCGCAGGTTCGACCCCGCGGTGACCATCTCGGTGATGCCCAGTTCGGCAACGCGACGACGAAGGCGTGCGACCGACGCGAGCGTCTGAACCTGGGCGGGCGGCTCGCCGTAGCGGTCGCGCATCTCGTCGAGCTCGACGTCGATGGCATCGGGGGCGGCCGACGGGAACGACGCGGCGGACAGTTTTTGGTACGCCTCGAGCCGCAGCCGTTCGCTCTCGATGTAGTCCTCGGGAATTCGCGCATCGACCGGGATTTCGAGTCGGAGGTCGTTCGATTCGGGCGCTTCGTCGCCCTTGAACTCGCCGACGGCTTCGGCGATCATGCGCAGGTACAGGTCGAACCCGACCCCGGCGATGTGACCCGCTTGTTCGCCACCCAACAGGTTGCCGGCTCCGCGCAGTTCGAGGTCTTTCAACGCAATCGCCATTCCCCCACCGAGATCCGAGTTCTGGGCGATGGTCTTGAGCCGCTCGTACGCGGTCTCGCTCAGTTCGTGGTCACGGTCGTACAGGAAATAGGCATACGCCCGCTCGCGCGAACGGCCGACGCGACCGCGCAACTGGTGCAACTGGCTCAGTCCGTATTTGTCGGCGCGATCGATGATGAGCGTGTTCGCGTTGGGAATGTCGAGTCCCGTTTCGACGATGGTGGTCGACACGAGCACGTCGAATCGGCGCTCCCAAAAGTCGACCATGACCTTTTCGAGGGCGGCTTCGGACAACTTGCCGTGGGCGACGGCGATGCGCGCGTCGGGCACGAGTTCCGCGAGACGTGCGGCGACACCGGGGATAGTCGACACGCGATTGTGGACGTAGAACACCTGTCCTTCGCGCAACATTTCGCGCTTGATGGCGGCAGCGACCTGTTCGTCCGAATACTGTCCGACGTAGGTCAGTACGGGGTGGCGTTCCTCCGGCGGGGTCGCGAGGGTCGACATCTCACGAATCCCCGCGATGGCCATCTCGAGTGTTCGCGGAATCGGGGTCGCGCTCATCGACAGAACGTCGACGTTGGTCTTGAGTTGTTTGAGCGTCTCTTTGTGTTCGACACCGAACCGCTGTTCTTCATCGATGACGACGAGCCCCAGGTCTTTGAACGAAATCCCCTTCGACAACAACCGGTGTGTCCCGATGACCACATCGAGCGACCCGTCAGCGAGGGACGCGAGCGTGTGCTTTGCCTCAGCGTCGGTCTGGAACCTTGACAGCGGAGCGAGTTTCACGGGGAATCCCGCGAATCGCTCACGGAAGGTTTCAGTGTGCTGGCGAACCAGAAGTGTCGTCGGCGCGATAATCGCGACCTGCTTGCCCGCCATCACCGCTTTGAACGCAGCGCGAACGGCGACCTCGGTCTTGCCGAACCCGACGTCCCCGGCCAACAGGCGGTCCATCGGGATTTCGCTCTCCATGTCCGCTTTGACCTCGTCGATGGTCGTCAACTGGTCGGGCGTCTCGTGATACGGGAACGCGTCTTCGAGTTCGCGTTGCCACGGGGTGTCGGGCGGGAACGC
>CANKTR010000051.1 GCA_947486475.1 Microbacteriaceae bacterium
GATTGCCCTCATTGTCGGCATGGCTATTCGGTTCATGAAGCGCAAAAACGGCTTGGTCTGAGCGGAGCGTCTTCGTTGAACCGATCGTGGTTCAGCGTGGTCTCGATGACGTGGCGTCAACACTCACGGTGACGCGTACCTAAATTCGCGTCAACGTGAGTGCGTCAACTCGTGAGGTGAACAGCTCGCTCCCCGACACGCGTGCCTGAACCTCGTCAATGACCGCGCGGACGGCTTCGGTGTCCAGATTGGCCACAATGGTAAGGCTCAGGCTGACATCCGAGCCAGCGCCCGTTGAACGCGGGTCACCCGCGGACAGGGTGACATCGTCAAGGTTGGGAACATCGGCCAGGAGTACACGTGTTTCGGTGAGGAAATCGGGCGACTCCCACGGCGCGAGGTAGTCGACCCCTTGCGCCATCGCCCACACCGCCGGCCGGCGGATCACGACCGAATCGGTCCCGGGGTTCACGACGATGCGATCGGTGTGTTCGCTCGCCGCGGCGAGGGCGACGCGTTGGGGGTCAATCGGGATGGGACGCGCCTCGGCGTTCCAGTTTTTCATGGCCGCCGCCGACGTAAAAACAGGAATCACCTTTTCCCCGCCCGGTCCAGCAACGGTCACAACCGAGAGTTCCTGGATCTTGTCTTCCATCACGGGGTTATCGGCGTCGAAGTCGTCTCCCGCGTGCGCGACGAGCGGAATGAGAAATCGGTTGGTGGCGAACGCGGCAATCAGCGCGGAATACGTCCCGGAACCGCTGCGCCACGCGCCCAACGCCTCGGAAACGTCGGGCGGAGTCTCGCCACTATCCGCCGCGTGTGGATTGGGTTGAAAGGTGCGCCCCTTCCACGGAACCCCGGCGGAGTCGGTGTGGTGGTCGTGGGTCATGGCGTCAGTGGCCGTCCGCAACGGCGAGGGCCTCGCGCAGTGTGAACGCGCCGGCGTAGAGGGCTTTGCCCAGGATCGCGCCTTCGACACCGAGGTCGACGAGTTCGCGGATGGCGGCGATGTCGTCCAGTGTCGAAATCCCGCCGGAGGCAATCACGGGCCGGTCGGTTCGTTCCGCGACGTCCCGCAACAGGTCTAGGTTCGGACCCTTCATCATGCCGTCCTTGGTGACGTCGGTCACTACATAGCGACTGCACCCGTCGGCGTCGAGTCGCGCGAGGACGTCGAACAGGTCGCCGCCCTCCTCGGTCCAGCCCCGTGCCGCGAGTGTTGTTCCCCGAACGTCCAGTCCCACCGCCACGCGGTCCCCGTGTTCCGCGATCACCTTCGCCGTCCACTCGGGGTTTTCGAGTGCCGCGGTGCCCAAATTCACTCGGCGGGCACCCGCAACGAGGGCTCGGTCGAGCGACTCGTCGTCCCGAATCCCGCCCGACAGTTCGATGTTCATCGACCCCGACAATTCGTCGACCACGCGGCGAATGACGGCGGTGTTTTCGCCGCGACCAAACGCCGCATCGAGGTCGACGAGGTGGAGCCACTCGGCGCCCTGGTCGAGGAAATTCCGCGCCGCCTCCAGCGGGTCGCCGTAGGCGGTTTCCGTGCCGGCGGCTCCCTGGGTCAAGCGAACGGCCTGGCCGTCAGCGACATCAACGGCGGGAAGAAGGATGAGTTTCGGCATGGCGTCTTTCGGTTAGAGCGACTGGATCCAGTTGCGCAGAAGCCGCAGCCCCGCCTCGCCGGATTTCTCGGGGTGAAACTGGGTGGCGGTCAACGGTCCGTTTTCGACCGCTGCGATGAACCGCTCGCCGTGGGTGGCGAAGGTCACGCGCGGCGAGGCAAACGCGCCGTACGCCTCGAGCGTCCAATCAGTCGCGGCGTAGGAGTGCACGAAATAGAACCGTTCGGTTTCGACGCCCGCGAACAGGACGGAATCCGGTGCCGCGTCGACAGTATTCCAGCCCATGTGCGGCAGAATCGGGGCGTCCAGTTGAACAACGGTCCCGGGCCACTGCCCGAGCCCCGCGGTGTCGAGCCCGTGCTCTACCCCGCGGTCGAACAGGATTTGCATTCCGACACAGATTCCCAGCACGGGTCGGCCGCCCGCGAGTCGCCGTTCGATCATTTCGTCCCAGCGCACGGCTCGAAGTTGTTCCATCACCGCACCGAACGCACCGACACCGGGAACGACGAGCCCGTCGGCGTTGGCGACGACGTCGCGATCGCGCGTAAGGGTGACGTCGGCACCCGCCGCGGCGAGAGCCTTGACCGCCGAGTGGACGTTTCCCGACCCGTAGTCGAGGACGGCAACCGACGGGCGGTCAGCCGCCACTTAGAGGGCGCCCTTGGTCGACGGGATTCCCGTGACCCGCGCGTCGCGCGACACCGCCGTGCCGAACGCCCGCGCGAAGGCCTTGAATTCCGCTTCGGCGATGTGGTGCGGGTCGCGGCCGTCGAGCACCGTGATGTGGACGGTCAGGTCAGCGTTGAGGGCGATCGCCTCGAACACGTGCCGCACGAGTGACCCGGTGAAGTGCCCACCGATCTTGTGGAGGGCGAAACCCTCGGGTTCACCGCTGTGAACCAAATACGGACGTCCCGAGATGTCCACGACGGCCCGAGCAAGAGCATCGTCGAGCGGAACGTGCGCGTCGCCGTACCGCGTGATACCCGACTTGTCACCGAGCGCCTCGGTGATTGCCTGGCCGAGCGAAATGGCGGTGTCCTCGACCGTGTGATGAATGTCGATGTGCAGGTCGCCCGTCGCCTTAATGGTCAGATCACACAGCGAATGGCGAGCGAACGCGGTCAACATGTGGTCGTAGAACGGAACGCCGGTGTCGATGGTCGACTGTCCCGAGCCGTCGAGGTCGAGAAACAGTTCGATGGACGATTCGGACGTCTGGCGCGAAATCGTCGCGGTGCGGTGGGTGGCGCTCACCGTCTAATTCTAGCGGCGCGGTCGATCGATCCACCCGGGTCGATCTGGGGTTCAACTATCTACCCAGCGACGTTCGCGGTGCGCGCCTAACGCCCCAAGACGATTGTTCGGTATTCGCTCGGACTCATGACCCGACGCCCGACCAGGTCGACGGCGTGGTGGACTCTTTCCACGAGGGCGGGATTGGTCGCTAACTGTTCCCGTCGATGGTCGAGATAGATTCCGTCTTCGAGGCCCACTCGAACACCGCCACCAGCAGCAATTGCCATCATGGTTGCGGTGACCTGCGCGTCACCCAGACCAGCCCCACTCCAATGAGCGCGGGGTGGGAGTCGGTCGATTGCCAGCCCGAACTCGGTCGGCGTTGCTTGAATGCCCGCGATGTTCCCGAGAAAAATGTTGGCGGGGAAATCCCCGATCAAAATACCTTCGCGCTGCAGTACGTGCGCGAAATTGACCATCCCCAGATCGAAGATCTCGAGTTCGGGGACAATGCCGCGGTCACGCATGATTGTCGCCAACGCCCGAATTGTTTCGGGTGAGTTCAAGGACGCTCCGTCAAGGAAATTCATTGACGACATCGTGAGCGACGCAACCTCCGGTTTGATGTCACCATCGAGTGCAAGCACGTCGGCTCGCTTTTCCAACTCGGAAAAATGCCGACCGGACGTCGACACATTGATCACGAGTTCCGGATGGCGCTCTCTAATTCGGGTGATGATGTCGGCATAGACTTCTCTATTCCACGTGGGGACGCCGTCGTCATCGCGGGCGTGGAGGTGGACTGCCGAGATGCCCACGGCCACAGCGGACGACACGTCATCGGCGATTTCGGCTGGCGAAATCGGAACGTGGGGCGTCATTGCCTTCGTCGGGATCATTCCCGTGGGCGCGAGTACCACCGGGACCGGCGTGTTTATTTGTTCGCGCAGTAGGCGCATGTTGTATCCCACTCCTCTGTGGTCTTTATTTCACGAGCCGGATTTCCCACAACAATACTAAACGGGGGAACCGACTTCGTGACCACTGCACCCGCACCGATAATCGCGCCGATGCCAATCTGAAGCCCAGGGAGCACAACGGCGCCCGCACCGATAAATGCCCCGGCTCCTACGATGATTTCGCCCGCGAGTGTCGCTCCGGGTCCAATGTGCGCGTAATCTCCGACTGAGGTGTGGTGTCCGATTGATGCCGCACGGTTCACGTTTGCAAAGCATCCGATTCGCGCTTTCGCACCGCTCACGACACCCGCATTGATATACGCTCCGTGGTGAATCTCGACCGACGTCGCGAGGGTCGACGTGTTGTCGATGAGCGAGATCGGGTTGGTCCAACCCGAACGGAACGCGGCATCCGCGGTTCCTTTCCGTGCAGCGGCCGAACCCGTGCCGAGGACGAATTCGACCGTGCGATCGATCACCGTCGATTCCATCGTCAACCCGGGTAATGCGGGGTCAGCGGCGCCGAGGTTGTCGACGCAGATCGGATTGCGACCAAGACGGATGACCGATTCGGTGACATCCCCGACATAGGAGGACGCAACGCCGAATATTGTCAGCGGGTGAGCACTCATCGCAGTTTTTCCAGCGCGTCTCGAACGGTTGCTGGTTCGATTTCGTAGTTTCGCGATGTGCCCGCTCGGAACGCTTTGATGTTGTAGACAGAGGAACCGCGCGCGGCGAGAACCGAATTGTGGAAGGTCTCATCTCGTTGAGAACTTGGCTTGTTGGGAACAATGACGAGCCGTGAGCCCGGCGGCATAAACATTGACCAGTTGAGGGCGCTTCCCTGCTCTCCCAGCAATTCGGTCGTCGACGTCACCAAACCGATTTGCTCGTCAAGGCTCAGTTTTTCCGGAAAGACCGTCTCGTAGCCGAATTCTTCGGCGAGAACGGTGAGTTCCTGACGATTGGCGCAGCCACCGCGTTTACCCGACTCGCCGTCTCGAGCGAAATACACCCGCCGTGGCGACGAGTTTCGGGTCGCACCCGTGAATCGCGCGAGAAATTCGTTCAGCGTGTGCGGATCCGATCGAGCGGAACGCGATTCCGGTTGCAGGTGAGTGGGGACGATGAGTTCGGGTACCCGCACGAGGTGTTCAGCGATGTCCGGCGAGACCCGCATTATGCGTTCCGGAGAAGAGCCACATCGTCGCAGAAGCTCGGCGTCGTCCCACCTCGTTGTTCCCGCGATGATGGTCATCGAATCATCGAAAGTCGACAGTGCGCTGACGCGGGGTGCAATCTGCAGCAACCAGTGCCCGAACGCCGTGGACCGGGTAAGGGCCAACCCCGCACGCCCCGAAACCTCGGACGTCACCCATCCGTCGAAGGCGAATTTGTAATTGGGTGTCCCGAAGTAGGGGCCTTTGAGCAGTGTTCCGTCCTCGAGCATCACAGCCCCATCGGGCGCGACGATGGCGTTTCTGACTGAGATCAGCCACGGCCCAATCGACTTTTCCCGCAAAACGTCCTGATCCTGCACTCGCCATCGACCATTCTCGAAAACCCGGTGATCTTCGGCCGTGGTGTCGACGACGGTGACGTCCGGGCGCGAGATTATCTCGACCCCGCGAGGAAGCACCGAGCCGTTTCGGAGAGCGGAATCGATGTCGAACTCCCCGCTCAGGGTAAATCGTCGTCGATCCCGCGTGGAGGGAACGGCTGTGTCGGCCACGCGGACAGTCGCCGACGGACGAGCGAATGTCGCGAGTGGTTTGAGCGTCTCGGTTTCGAGGGTGACGACCGCTGCCGTCCCGATAGCCTGGGCGAGACTCGCCACGGACATCCGATTCACTTCGAGCAGGGTCGCCCCGGAGGATTCGTGAGCGAATCGCGAGTCCACCATCGATGCCGACACGCCTCGCGCGCCCGATGTCGCATCGGCCATCAGATACACCTGTCCGGTCGCTTTCGCCTCTCCCTCGCTGAAGAGTTGCGTGAACTGCTGCACGCTCGGGGCTGTCGGTTCCGCGTTGGGCATTCGCGCGAACACCGCCGCCCCGACTCGGTGGGCGGCGCCACGGTCGATTAGGATGCCGGCAAAATTGAGCCCGCAGGCGGCGAAGACCGGCGCGAGCGCGAACGGTCCCGAATTGGCGAAGACGTCGAGACCGGGTTTCGCTCTGCCGATTGACGCCGCGCGCGGACCGATTGAGGCCACGACATCCAGCATTGAGTCGGGATGGCCCACAACAAAGCCGTATTCACCGTCGAGGACTTTCACTTCGGTCTCGGTGAACTGGTTAGCACCAAGACCGAACCGTTCGCTCACGATCCAACGCCCATCGACCGTGACCGATCCATCGGGGAAAACAGTCGCGTTGGCGATCGAAATCACTGATGGTCCGAAGTCGTCCTCCGCAAGAATTGTGACGAACGACGGCCAGGTGGCGCTTCGGTCCAGAGAGAGCGATTGGACTCGGTGCAACACCCCTAGAATCCGCCCGATTTTCGCCACAACGGAACTCTATCCGTCTTGGGCGATTCGCGACATCGCGTCGAGGAACGCGGTTGTCTCGTCCTCGGTGCCCGCGGAGACGCGCAGGTGGCCCGGGATACCGACGTCGCGAATGATGATTCCGTCGTCCAGGAGCCGGGTAAACACGGCGTGCGGGTCGTCGACTCCGCCGAACAGGACAAAGTTGGTCTGGGACGCGTGTGGCAAATAGCCGAG
Source organism: Microbacteriaceae bacterium (assembly GCA_947486475.1). The sequence goes on from CANKTR010000051.1 coordinate 6,567, forward strand.
TTCGGCGAGTTCGCGGACAAGTCGGTCGCGCTGGGTGCGGATGTCGTCGACCATGGCGAGCATCGTCGGTGCGTGGCGCAGTGCGGTGGTCGCAGCCGC
>CANKTR010000052.1 GCA_947486475.1 Microbacteriaceae bacterium
CGAGGGAAGCGATATTGCTTTGCGCGACACCGGCGATTTGAGTCACGAGAATCATCCCGAACGTCCAGGCCGCAAGCTTGGTTGCGGTGCCGAGCCCGACACCACGAAAGCGGAAGTCCAGACGGAAACGTATCCCTGCGCGACCGAGGAAACCGAATAGCACCACCGACTGTGCCACCACCCCGAGGGTTGCGGTGCCCGCGAGGATGCCGATTTCTGCGCCGCTCCAATCGCTCGCGACCGCGACGTTTCCCGTGAATTGTGCGCCGAACCACAGCATTCCCGCAATCGCAACGACGTTGTTGAGTGCGGGAGTCCAGGTGAAAGGGCCGAAGACCCCCTTCGCGTTGAGGACTTCGCCGACGAGGCTGTACAGCGCGTAGAAGAAAACCTGCGGGAGACACCACCATGCGAACGCCGTCGCTAGCCCGAGTTCCGCTGGGCCGAATCCGGAACCACTCCCATCATCCGATTGCTGTGTATACAGGCGAACGAGCAGAGGCGCGGCGGCAACCGCGAGAATCGTGACGACCAAGACCACGCTCAAGCCGAGCGTCAGCAAGCGATTAATGTAGGCGGCGCCACCGTCGTCGTTCAGCTGGGCCTTGACGATCTGGGGAACAAACACTGAACTCAGGACTCCACCCGCCACAATGACGTAAATGCTGTTGGGGAGTTGGTTGGCGAGAGCGAAGGCGTCTGCCCCCGAGCCGACCAGTCCGACTGTTCGGGCTAACACGACCGCACTGATGAAACCCAAGAAGCGCGACACCACGGTTCCCGAGCCGAGAACCAGAGAAGAGCGTCCGATGCGCTGGTTCACGAGCGGGCCCGTCGGTCGCGAACGGTTCTCACAATTCCAATACTCAAGATTGTCGATACGACCACGATGAATGCCAGGAGGGTTAGACCCTCCCATTCCGCGTGAACATCAATTGCCACATACACGGGTTCGCTGACGGGGACACCGTCGACAGTGGTGAGGGTTGCGCGCAGCGAAGTTTTCCCATTGGCAACGGACACCATTGGCACGGAAACCTGCGCGCTCGCCCCGGCCGGTACCGTGATGGTCTGCTGGGGGTTCGCGATGCTCACAATCCCCGAAACCGCGTTGATCGTGGCGACAACCGTGATGTCGGACGCCGTGGAGTTGGACACGGTGAGGGGAAGATCGGCGGAGTCGGCGAGGACGGTGAAGTCAGCACCGACCGTGAAGGAGATGAATTCGTCGTAGGTTTCGGACGATCGAACGTAGGAGCGGACGGACGAGGAAAAGCCGTCTTGTCCGACCATCCCCGCCAGGACGCAGAAGCGTTGCAGCCGCGGCGTCGAGATGACCGAGGGATCGGCCGCTATCGACGAAACCATTCGATCCAATCGATGTTGACGCGCAAGAATTTGGAGCGCGTCCGGGTGGACGTCGCGAGCGCTAATCTGTCCCACCTCCTCGATTGCCACCGGCCGGAATCGAGTGGCCGCGGGCGGTCCGGCGAAGAGAGCGTCCAGGAATACCGTCGCACGCAGTGCGTCAATGTCGCGCGGATTCCGAGGAAGCGCGATCACCGTGTTACCGCTGGACGTCCGTCGAATCTCGGCAGCGATGGACTGGGGAGAGACGGTGGAGCCTGGTGCGACTGCGGATCGAATCTGATTCGTCGTGTTGGCCGAGAATGTTCCGACCGCATCCGGAAAGGCAACATCATCCACGATCAGGCTGGAAAATCCGAGGGTTCCCAGTCGAGGAAGGCTTCGGTTGGTCCCCGCGCTCCCGGTGGGCCACCCGACGAAGTCGCCCGCGGGGATATCGGAAATCTTGCTGAGCGCGATGGTGGAGACGCGATACGACGCGGCGAACGATGCGAGCACCAGCGGGTCTGCGTTTCCCCACGGAAGATACAGCGGTGCGGCGTCGGCGACCTCGGAAAGCCACGCGGCCACGACCGCCGGGGTGTCGTCGCCCAACGCGGTAATGCTCGCGATGATGCGAGAATCCACCGCGATGGTGGCACCGTGTGCGATTGCCGCGGACGACAATTCGTGCCAGATTCCGCCGGGGGTGGTTGCCGCCGTCAGTTCCTCCGCTGTCAACAATTCGCTCCCCGACTGAACCGCAACGATCGGCACCACGACGGCGAAGGTTGTGGCTGGCGCCGCCATGACGGGCGCTGAGGAAAGCCCGATGAGGGACGCGATCACCGCAAAAGTGAGACCGGCGCGAACCCGACCAGCCCCAGTTTTTTCGACGGCGGACATAGCGGCAAGTCTAGACTGAAGCGTTATGGACAGTGTGGCGGACGCAATGGCGAGACTGACAGCGTTGGCGGCGAGCGCAACAGTATCGACTCTTTCGGTCGCGTTCCGCGATGCCGGTTACGAACTCGCTCTCGTGGGCGGACCGGTTCGCGATGCCTTCCTCGGTCGTGACCTCAGCGACCTTGACTTCACCACGAACGCACACCCCGATGAAATCCTGCGGGTGGTCGCTCCGATTTCGACGACGACCTGGGATATTGGCCGAGATTTCGGCACTATCGGCGCACGTGTCGAAAACAACCAGGTCGAAATCACGACCTACCGCAGTGACCTCTACGACGGCGAGACACGAAAGCCGGTCGTCGCGTTTGGGACGCGGATCGAGGACGACCTGTTACGACGGGACTTCACGGTGAACGCCATGGCGTTGGCATTGCCCGACTGTACGCTCGTCGATCCGAGCGGCGGATTTGATGATCTTGTCGCCCAGCGGCTTCGAACACCGAATTCGGCGGCACAATCGTTCCGTGACGACCCACTTCGAATGATGCGCGCGGCGAGGTTTGTTTCCCAGCTCGGCTTTGTTCTCGTGGACGAGGCACACACCGCAATGACCGACATGGCCGAATCAATCGACATGATCAGTGCGGAACGTATCCGCGACGAACTCCTCAAGTTGCTGGGTTCGCACGACCCCGTCCCCGGCTTGCGCACACTCGTCGCCACCGGGTTGATGGACATTTTTCTGCCCGAGTTACCCACCCTGATTCGCGAACATGACGAGCACGGTCGCCACAAGGATGTCTACGAGCACTCGCTCACCGTTCTGACGAAATCGATTGCTCTCGAAAAAGCACGAAACCCGGGGAGCCCGCCGGACATCATCGGACGGTTGGCCGCGATTCTTCACGACATCGGAAAGCCCTCAACCCGAGCCTTTGACTCGGACAAAGTCGTCACGTTCTACGGCCACGACGCGGCGGGAGCCCGGCTGGCGAAAAAGCGCCTCGCCGCACTTCGATTCGACAACGAGACGATTTCGCGAGTGTGTAACCTGATCCGACTTCACCTTCGCTTTTTTGGGTACACCGAAGGGCTCTGGACCGATTCCGCCGTCCGCCGGTATGTGCGTGATGCGGGCGAGGAACTGGAGCGACTTCACATTTTGGTTCGCAGTGACGTCACCACCCGAAGCGAACGGAAACTTGCGCAGATGGACGCGGCCTACAGCAACCTCGAGGAGCGCATCGTCGAGATTCGGGGGCGGGAAGAACTCGATGCGATGCGCCCCGATCTCGACGGGGACCAAATCATGCGGATTCTCGATGTTTTGCCCGGCCGCGTCGTGGGCGAGGCGCGCACCTTTCTCATGGAACTGCGGCTCGACGAGGGGCCACTCGGTGAAGTCGAGGCGGAAAAACGGCTCCGCGCGTGGGCGGTCGGGCGCGAATTGTCCTGAACCCGGGTTTCGGCTAGTGTTGGAGGGTTGCCCTAAGGGTGACACGCACCAGATGCACAACCCTCCTGCTACAGAAATTCTGTAGCCGCTGAGTCCAAAGGAGGTGGGTTACGTCATGCATCCCTACGAAATAATGGTGATTCTCGACCCCGAGGTCGAAGAGCGCACCGTACAACCGACGCTCGAGCGATTCCTGAGCGTCATCACGAACGGGGGAGGTTCCGTCGACAGTCTCGACATCTGGGGCCGCCGCCGCTTGTCCTACGAGATTCAAAAGAAGTCCGAGGGCATTTATGCCGTCGCCAACTTCACCGCTGACCCCGCGACGACGCGCGAGTTGGAGCGCCAGCTTCGACTCAACGAGTCGATCATGCGGACCAAGGTTCTTCGCGCCGATGAGGCCGTTGCCCGGATTGCCTCTCAGGTGATCGAAGCAGCGGAGGCCGCACAGCGCGCCGAAGCGTTAGTCGAGTAACCATCATGGCGAACGACACAATCATCACCGTCGTCGGCAACCTCACCGCCGACCCCGAGATGCGCTACACCCAAAACGGTGTCGCGGTCGCGAACTTCACCATCGCGTCGACCCCCAAGACCTTCGACCGCGCGACCAACGAGTGGAAAGACGGCGAAGCGCTGTTCCTTCGCGCGAGTGTGTGGCGCGAGTTCGCCGAGCACGTTGCGTCGTCCCTGACCAAGGGATCGCGTGTCGTTGCAACCGGTCGCCTGCGACAGCGTTCCTTCGAAACGAAGGAAGGCGAAAAGCGCACGTCGATTGAACTCGAGGTTGACGAAATCGGCCCGTCGTTGCGTTACGCCACCGCTGCCGTGACCCGAGCGCCCAGCACCGGACCGGGCGCATCCGCCGGCAACGGCGCGTGGTCGCCACCGGTGGGTGGAAACGATTGGGCTGCACCCGCAGCAACGCCCGTAACCGGCCCCGACTCCGCTGGTGTCGCCGGTGGCGATGCGTGGGGCGCAGGACCCAGCGAGCCGTCAACCGACGAAGCTCCGTTCTAACTAACTCTTCACGAAAAGGAATCACACCATGGCAGGAAAGGCAACCGGCGACCGCCGTAAGCCACGCGTGGGCAAGGGCGCTAAGGCACTCCCCCCGGCAAAGGCAATCCGCGTTGACGTCATCGACTACAAAGACGTCGCGACCCTTCGCAAGTTCATCTCAGACCGCGGCAAGATTCGCTCGCGTCGCATCACGGGCGTGTCCGTCCAAGAGCAACGGCTCATCGCTCGCGCGGTAAAGAACGCCCGCGAAATGGCGCTTCTTCCCTATGCCGGCGCAGGCCGTTAAGGAGTACGACAATGGCAAAACTCATTCTCACCCACGAGGTCACCGGCCTCGGCTCTGCCGGGGACGTCGTCGACGTCAAAAACGGCTACGCGCGTAACTACCTCGTCCCGCAAGGCCTCGCAATTCTGTGGAGCCGCGGCGGCGAAAAGCAAGTGACCGACATCAAGCAGGCGCGCACCGTTCGTGCACTCGCGTCGCTGGACGAAGCACAGGCACTCAAGGCCACGCTCGAGAGCGTCACGATCACGGTCAAGGCATCCGCCGGCTCCGAGGGTCGCCTCTTTGGTTCGGTCAAGACGGCAGACATCGCGGCTGCGGTTGCGGAAGCCGGTCTCGGTGACATCGACAAGCGCACCATCGAAATCGCCACGGCAATCAAGTCGACGGGAGCCTATTCGGCAACGGTTCGTCTTCACGACGGCGTGTCGGCGACTCTCGCCCTCACGGTGGTTGCTCGCAAGTAAACCCGAATTCGCGAATTCAGCGCTCGTCATCGGCTTCGATGGCGGGCGCTGAACTTCGTTAACTGCCAAAAAGTGTGTGGAAAAGTTCAAGGTTCAACCTAAACTCTAAACAACTTTACGAACACCCGATTTTTCGCTAAAAAGTGCGGTCAGAGGTTCTTTCGAGAAGCACGACGAGCCGGTTATCCACAGTTATCCCCATGAACTCCACAGCATCAACGGCGTGTTTCACACGTTATCTACATTGTTATCCACAGCCCTTCTTGCGTCAACGGCAGGACGAAAGTAGCGTTCTGAAAGTCTGCGTGGCGTGGCGCCATCCGATGTCGCACCTCGCGCGCATACTGAAAGTTCCGAAAAGCACTATTGAGGGGAGGAGGATCGCTGATGGCCGGACCGAAGCTCGAATTGGTCCCCGCGGGGACGGGAGATGCGCGCGTCCCACCGAACGACCAGGCCGCCGAAATGAGCACGCTTGGCGGCATGCTGCTCTCGAAAGATGCGGCTGCGGTCGTCCTCGAAATGCTGACGGGCGAGGACTTTTATTACCCCAAACACGAAATCATTTTTTCGGCAATCAACACGGTGTTCGGGCGGGCAGAGCCCATCGATGTCATCATGATCACGGAACAGCTCACGCGCGAAGGAAACCTCGCCAAAGTCGGCGGAGCCAGCTACTTGCACACGCTGGAATCGTCGGTCCCGACGGCCGCCAACGCCAGCTATTACGCGGGGATCGTCGCGGACAAATCCGTTCTTCGCAAGCTGGTTCAGTCAGGAACGCGCATTACACAGTTGGGCTATGCCGCGGAGGGCGAACCGTCCGAACTGGTCAACGAGGCCCAGATGGACATTTTTGCGATTGGCCGGGCGTCGGGTGCACAGGACGCCCTCGCGTTGTCAGACTCCGTCAAGTTTGCACTTGACGAACTGGAAATTCGAGAAAAGGAGGCCGACCGGGGAATTGATGTTCCTACCGGCTTCCGCGAACTGGACGAAGTCACCAACGGACTTCAGCCGGGACAACTTATTCTCATCGCGGCGCGACCCGGA
>CANKTR010000053.1 GCA_947486475.1 Microbacteriaceae bacterium
CCGCGACCGTGTCGTTGGCCTTGTCGACCGAGTACGACAACAGGACTGTCGTCGGTACCTTTTCCCCCTTGGCCAAATCGTCGAACAGTGAGGTGAGTTCAAGACCGCGGGTCACGCGTCCATGAACGACCTGGGTGCCGATTCCGCGTCGACGGACAAGAAGCCCTTTGTCGACGAGGTCTTGAATCGCGCGGCGAATGGTCGGGCGACTGAGATTGAGCCGTTCACCGAGAGCAACCTCGTTTTCGAGGCGTGCGCCCGGGGGGAGAGCGCCGTCCAAAATCGCCTTTTCCAAGCGCTGTTCGACCTGGTAGTAAAGCGGAATCGGGCCGTTGCGATCGAGATCGGCAAACAGGGTACCCATGACGTTGGTGTTCACAGAGTCTCCTCTCGTTAAACAAAACTGCCGTGGTGTCATATTGTACGAACAAATTGACAAACTCGCCGAATGTAACGCTACGCTGGCGTGATGCGCAGTGCCCAACGATTCATCCCCGCCGTTCTGGCCATGGCGTTTTGGGCAACAAACTTCGCGTTTTCACCCGTCGTGCTCGACGCGGTCGGAGCCATTCAACTCACCGGATCGCGCTGGTTCATCGCGATCATCGTTCTGATTCCCCTCGCCCTCCTCACGGAAAAGGTCACCCGCGCGGTCATCGTGGGCGAATGGAAAATCCACGTCGTCCAGGCCCTGCTGGGTTATGTCGGCTACACGCTCCTCTTGTATTACGCGCTCGGAGTCACCTCGCCCGTCACCGCGTCCGTTCTCGTCGCACTCAACCCCGCGACTATCGCCATCGCCGCGCGGTTCATCCTGCACGAGAACATGTCGGTCAACACCATCGTCGGCATCGCCATCTCAATCGTCGGGGCGCTCGTCGTTGTCTTCGGAGGAGGGATCGCCGGCGGCTTTGCCTTCTCGTATGGCGACGTGCTGCTGCTGATCGCCACCGTTCTGTGGACGGCGTATTCGATGCTCGCGCCCCGCGTAACGACCCCTCCGATCACCGCGACCGCGGTTCAGGCAACCATCTCCGGAATCATCATGATCCCGTTCATGGCGCTCGACATCGCGTGGGGCAACACCGCGTGGTTCACGATGGACGGGTTCGACTGGCTCGGCGTTCTCTGGATCGGGTTGATCCCGTCGGCGGGTGCGTACTTCCTCTGGAACATATCGTCCGACTGGATCGGGCCGACCCGAACCGGCGCGTTCCTCAACATCATTCCCGTCTTCACTGCTCTGTTCGTCGTCGCGTTCGGGGGAACCGTGACGCCGACCCAGTTGTTGGGTGGTGCACTCGTCCTGTTGGGTGTCAGTTACGCGAACCGCACGGCGAAAGCCGTGAAGTGACGCTCGCCTAGACTTGACCAATGGCCCTGTCAATCGGAATCGTCGGACTGCCCAACGTGGGAAAGTCCACCCTGTTCAATGCGCTGACGCGCAACAACGTTCTTGCGGCGAACTATCCTTTCGCGACGATTGAGCCGAATGTCGGGGTCGTGAACCTGCCGGACGCCCGATTGGATGTGCTGGCGACGATTTTCAGTAGCGAGCGAATCTTGCCGGCACCCGTGTCGTTTGTCGATATCGCCGGAATAGTCAAGGGTGCTTCCGAAGGCGAAGGTCTGGGCAACCAGTTCCTCGCGACCATTCGCGAATCGGACGCCATCGCCCAGGTTGTTCGCGGATTCGCCGACACCGACGTGATTCACGTTGCGGGCAAGGTCGATCCGAAGGACGACCTCGAGACCATCAACACTGAACTGATTTTGGCCGACCTGCAGACGCTGGAGAAAGCCATCCCGCGATATGAAAAAGAGGTCAAGGGCAAAAAGATGGAGCCCGATGTGCTCGCGGCCGCGGTCGAAGCGCAGAAGATTCTGGACGGCGGGACGACCCTCGCGCAGGCATCGTTCGACGCTACGCCGATTCGCGAACTCGGGCTGTTGACCGCAAAACCGATTCTCTACATTTTCAACGTGGACGAGTCGGTCCTCGGGAGCGCCGAACAGCGCGCAGCGTTGGCGGCCCTCGTCGCACCGGCGAAAGCCGTGTTCCTGGACGCGAAGGTCGAAAGCGAGCTCATTGACCTCGACCCGGCCGACGCTCGGGAACTGCTCGCGTCGATGGGACAGGACGAGAGCGGGCTCGACCAACTCGCGCGCATCGGCTTCGACACGCTCGGACTGCAGACCTATCTGACGGCCGGACCGAAAGAAGCGCGCGCCTGGACGATCGGCAAGGGCTGGAAAGCTCCTCAGGCCGCCGGCGTCATTCACACTGATTTCGAAAAGGGCTTCATCAAGGCCGAAATCATCGGTTTCGCCGACCTGGTCGAGTGCGGCTCGGTCGCCGAAGCCCGCGCCAAGGGCAAGGCCCGAATCGAGGGCAAGGACTATGTCATGAACGATGGTGACGTCGTCGAATTCCGTTTCAACGTTTAACCGAGTCGTGCGCCCTCCGAGGGCTTGGTCCAACCCCGTTTTCTCTTCCGTTTGCGGGGTTTACCCACTAAAGTGATTTTAAATAAAAGTACGATACCGCTTCACCCTTCGAAAGGTCTCTCATGACCAAGCCTTCGCCCAATATGTTTTCTGCTCGCTCCGCGGCCCGTCTGTTCTCGGGTGTGGCGGGTGCGCTCGTCATTTTTCTCGGGATGATGTCAGCAGCTCCTGCGTTCGCTGTCCTGGGCGAGTGGTCGACGCCGGTGAATCTGTCCGCGTCGGGCCAGGGTTCCGGCGACCCGCAGATTGCTGTTGATGGGTCGGGTAACGCCGTCGCTATCTGGCGCCGCTATGACGGGAACAGTAACATTGCGCAGTCCAGCTGGTCGGATGACGGTGGCGCGAGTTGGTCAGCGTCGGTGGACCTTTCCGAGCCTGGCGAAGGGGTCAGTAACCCGAGGATTGCCTTAGGCGGGTCGGGTGTCGCGCACGCGGTGTGGAACCGTTATGACGGCAGCAACACGCGCGTTCAGTACACCCGGTCTGTTGATGGTGGTGTGACGTGGTCGGTGCCGGTAAACCTGTCAACAGCGGGTGTTAACGGCCAGAACCCGGAAATTGCTCCAGATGGATCGGGTAATCTCGTGGCCGTATGGCGCGGTTCAAATGGCGACTACGACATCATTCAGTCAAGCCGGTCTACGAATAGTGGGTTGAGTTGGTCGACGCCGGTGGATATGTCATTGACCGGACAGGACTCCAGAAGTCCGCAGGTTGCTTTTGATGGGTCGGGTATCGCGGTCGCGGTCTGGCTCCGCTCGGACAGCAGCAATCAAATTGTGCAGGCCAGCCGGTCCACTAATGGCGGGGCGAGTTGGTCGGCTCCGGCGGATTTGTCGGAGTCCGGTGTGGATTCCGAGCGCCCGGAGGTTGCTCTTGACGGGTCGGGTAACGCGATCGCGGTCTGGGGCCGGGATCCGTTTGGCGACACGATAATTCAGTCCAGCCGATTGCTTGTTGGTGGCGCGAGTTGGTCGACGCCCGTAGACGTTTCGACTGCTGGGAATACAGCCGCCACGCCGCAGCTTGCCGTTGATGGTTCGGGTAACGCGGTTGCGGTGTGGCGTTATCTAGCTGTCGGCGGCACAATTATCCAGTCCAGCCATTCGGCTGACGGTGGCGTGAGTTGGTCGACGCCGGTGCAACTTTCGGCATCGGGACTAAGCTCCGACAACCCACAGGTCGCCGCAAACGCGTCCGGCAACACTGTTGCGGTCTGGCAACAATCGAATGGCACCAACCTCATCATTCGGTTCAGCCAATCGACGGATGGTGGTGCGAATTGGACGGTGGTGACGGATCTCTCGGAACCCGGTCAGTCCGCCATCACACCGGACGTCGCCGTGGATGGGACAGGTAACTCGATTGCGATTTGGCGCCGCTCGAATGGCGAGAACGACATCATTCAGGCCAGCTTTTCCCTTGAAATTAGCGGCGGCGGAGGTGGCGGTGAGGGTCTTGCCAACACGGGCCCCGGCGGTACGGTGAACGACGCGACGTTGGTTGCGAGCCTGGGTCTGCTGGCGCTCGGTGTGCTATCGCGGGTCTTCGTGCGACGTCGCGGAGTTGCTAACCTCAGGTAGTGCCCTGCGACAACGACCCGGAGTTCTGGTTCAATGTCTGAAATGCTGTATTCCGTCGAACGGGAATTCGACGCGACCGTAGACCAGATGTGGGACGCGTGGACTGATGCCGCGGCGCTCGAACAGTGGTACAGCCCAACCGTGCTCAGTGTTCTGCCCGGCTCTGTCGTGTCCGAACCGGTGGTTGGCGGTTGGTGGACCGTCGGAGTTGACGTTCCCGACAACGGTTTTGTCGCCTATTTCTTTGGCAAATACAGCGAGGTCGTTGAACAGTCGCGACTGGTGCACTCGCTGTATTACACCCAAGACGCGGCTGAATTCGCCGCACGAGACCTGACCGGCGAACACCACATCATCGAAATCGATTTCGAATCGCGCGGTGACAAAACCTGGGCGCGGTTCGCTCAGTTCGGCTAACTTCCCGAAGGGCAGGCCGAACAAGCACAGGCTGGCATGGAGTCGTATTTCGACAACCTTGGAACGTACCTCGCTCGATAGATTCTCCACACGGTTTATGATTTGGGCATGGAAATCAATTGGTTGGCCGTAATTGTCGCATCACTCTCCTCCTTTGTCATCGGCGCAGTGTGGTTTGGGCCCAAAACCTTCTATCCGGTGTGGATGAACGCAATGGGACGAAAAATCCCAACGGAAAATGTCTCGATGTCGGTCGGGCCGACCATCCTTATGTTTGGTGGAACGTACCTCGGTGCGTTGATCCAGGTTTCGACACTCGCTGTCGTGGTTTCACTCGCTCGAGCAGTCGATCCGACCATCGGCGCTCTGGGCGGAGCGGCAATCGGCGCGCTCCTCGGCTTCGGAATTGGCGCGGCCGCCTCGTTCAGTCATCGGCAATTCGCGCAACAGAACCACAATCAGGTTGACGCGGTGTGGGTGTGGCTGATTGAGGTCGGCCAGGACATCGTGTGTCTCGCCGTCGCCGGTCTCATTATCGGAGCGTGGATTTCATGATCCGCACAGCGCTTGTTGCTCGCGCGGTTGTCATATGCGGTGCGGTGCTCATTCTCGCGGGTTGTGCGACCGCCGAGCCGGCACCAATTCCCGCTGCTACGGTTCAACCGACCCCTTCACCAACGCCCAGCGGCATCGTTGAGCCCGCAGATGTCACGGCGGCGTTCCGCGAATTCGCCCACGCCAGTTGTGACAAGGCCAATGCCGAAGGTGTGGTCGAAAGCAGTTGGGGCGGTACGCAGAAAACGATTCTGATTCCGAAGTCGATGGCGTACAAGGACTTCAATGCCGTGTTTGTTGATGAGAACGGCGTGCCAGCACTGATCTGGGAGACCGACAGTTTCGCCTCGTGTAACGCGTCGAACGGATTCGCGCTGGCGGAAGAAGCGGGTGGCTCATACGACATTGACCTCAACTTTAACCTCGACGATGGAACCTTTGAATCGGTCCTCGACCAGGGAGAAGGGCAAAGCGTGACCTTCAGATACACCGTGGTTGATGGACTTTTTGTCTCACAAGACATTGACGCAGACTGGGGCAAAACCACGGTCGAAATCACTTATGGAATTCCTTCGGAAGACGACATCGCGATGCTACGCGCGGCGGTCGACGCGTTTCTCGCCGAAAACGGCCAGTAGCATGCCAATTTCCCGAGACGCGGCCGGGCAATGAGTGCCGCAGACATCGACGCCTACATCTCTGCTCAGCCGGAACCGAAAAGGTCGACGCTGGAAGAGATGCGGCGCCGCATTCTTGCCATAGTTCCGGACGCAGAGCAAAAGATTTCTTACCAAATGCCGGCCTTTGCTGTGGGCGGAAAAGTGGTGGCCGGGTTCGCGGCGTTTAATAACCACCTCGCGTTCCTTCCTCACAGCGGCCGAGTTCTGGGTCAACTCGATCGCGAGTTGGACGGTTTCGTGCGGACACTCAGTTCGTTACATTTCGCGCTGGACGAGCCGTTATCGAACGAACTCATCGCCGCGTTGATCGAAACAAAAATGAGGGTTCTCGAGGGTGATGGAGAGTGGCAACGGCCCGAATAGCTGTCGACAAAGTTGTCCACAGTGCCGTGTTGTGCCACCTCGATGCCTCTCTTTTGTGAGAAGTTATTGCGCAGAGGAGCGGGGCTTTCATGGAGCGTGGAGTCCCGCTCCTTCCACATTGGTAGGGTGAACTCATGACAAAAACGGTAAGCCAGTACCGCTCGTCGGTCTGGTTTGTCACCGTCTTCTTCATGTTCTTCGGGCGCGGTATCCTCAACGCCAGTTGGACGAGCCGCGGACCCGAGGTGCGCGATATGCTCGACGTGTCGATTGCCGACATGGGCGTCATCGCGACCGTGTTCGCCGCCGGGGCAATCATCGGTGTCCTCGCCTCAGGTTCCATCGTTGAGCGCCACGGCTCGCGGGTACTGGCCGTCGGCACGTACATCGTGATGCCACTTGCTCTCATCGGCGCAATCATCGGGCTACAGA
>CANKTR010000054.1 GCA_947486475.1 Microbacteriaceae bacterium
ACGGAACCTATGGCGAACGTGAGAGCGGACACAAACGCCCCGGCCGAAGCCGAGGCGTTTGCGAATTCCGACCTAGAGCGCGCTGATGTCGAGCGGGATTCCGGGACCGAAGGTCGTCGAAATCGTCGCCTTCTGGATGTACCGGCCCTTCGCCGACGATGGCTTCAGGCGCTGCACTTCGTCCATCGCCGCGCGGAAGTTGTCCCCGAGTTGATCGGCCGAGAAGGACGCCTTGCCCACGATGAAGTGAACGTTGGAGTGCTTGTCGACGCGGAACTCGATCTTTCCGCCCTTGATTTCCGTGACCGCTTTGGCCGGGTCGGGCGTCACCGTCCCGGTTTTGGGGTTCGGCATGAGGTTTCGCGGCCCGAGGACCTTTCCGAGACGACCAACCTGGCCCATGAGCTCGGGGGTCGACACGGCAGCGTCGAACGCGGTGTATCCGCCGGCGACCTTGTCGATGAGTTCAACACCACCGACCTCGTCCGCACCAGCGGCGAGTGCCGCTTCGGCCGCGGGTCCCGTCGCGAAAACGATAACGCGAGCGGTCTTGCCGGTGCCGTGGGGCAGCATGACGGTTCCACGAACCATCTGGTCAGACTTGCGAGGGTCGACGGCCAACTTCAGTGCGACCTCGACGGTCGAGTTGAACTTCGCCGAACCGGTCTTTTTAGCGATGTCGACGGCCTCGACGGGATTGTAGAACTTGCCTTCTTCCAGAAGGGCAACTGCGGCGTTGTACGCCTTGGACTTTTTAGCCATGATTATTTTCTCCTTCAGAGAATCGCGGTGAACGTGAGCCTGGCGGCTCTCCCGCTGGTGGAAAGTTGGTGTTATTCGACCGTGATGCCCATGGAGCGGGCGGTGCCGGCGATGATTTTCTCGGCAGCCTCGACGTCGTTGGCGTTGAGGTCAACCTGCTTTTGCTCGGCGATCGACCGCAGCTGTTCTTTGGTCAACTTGGCGACCTTGACGGTGTGCGGCGTCGATGACCCCTTGGCGACTCCGGCGGCCTTCTTGATGAGTTCCGCTGCGGGAGGCGTCTTGAGGATGAACGTGAACGAGCGGTCCTCGTACACCGTGATTTCAACGGGAATAACGTTTCCACGCTTGTCCTGCGTTGCGTTGTTGTACGCGGTGCAGAATTCCATGATGTTGACACCGTGCTGACCGAGCGCCGGACCGATGGGCGGTGCGGGGTTAGCCGCGCCGGCCTGGATCTGGAGCTTGATGAGGCCGGTGACCTTTTTCTTTGCTGCCATTTTCTTTCCTTACTGTCGTGCGTGACGGGTGTCACGCGCTCCCACGCCGGCGCCCTGTGCGACGGGTGGTAATTCTGGCTACTGCTTTTCGATTTGGCCGAACGTGAATTCGACCGCCGTGTCACGTCCGAAGACGTTGATGAAGACCGAAACCTTGCCGGTGTCGAGGTGAATCTCGTGAATCGTGCCCTGAAGTCCGGCGAAAGCGCCTTCCTTGATGCCGACCGTTTCGTTGACTTGGAAATCGGTGGTCACGGTCATTTCTCGCTGACCCGACGTCTTGAGTCCGCCAGCGGAACGAGCACCCTCGATCGGGGCTTCCGTCTTGAGCATGTCGAAAGCGTCCTGGAACGACAGCGGAATCGGGTTGTGTGCGTTCCCGACGAACCCGGTGACCCCGGGAGTGTGACGAACGGTCGACCACGAGTTCTCGTTCAGCGTCATCCGCACCAGAACATACGACGGGACGCGAACGCGCGTGACGAGCTTGCGCTGGCCGTTCTTGATGTCGACGATGTCTTCGAGGGGTACAGCGACCTCGTAGATGTCGTCCTGCATGTTCATCGCGATGACGCGGTTCTCGATGTTGGTCTTGACCTTCTTCTCGTAGCCCGCATAGGAGTGCACGACGTACCAGTTTCCCGGCTTGCGGCGAAGTTCCTTTTTGAAATCGGCGTACGGATCTTCTTCGGGCTCGGCGTCGGCAACCGGGGTGTCATTCGGTTCCTCGGTCACGTCGGCCTCGTCGTGGGTCGCTGCGGCCGCCCCGACTGCCTCGTCGACCGAGTCGATGTCGAGGGCGTCGTCGAGCTCGGCGTCATCGGTGGTTGTCGACAGGTCAGTGTCGTCAGTGTGGTTTTCCGTCACGAGAGTCAATCCTTAATTCGTTAGTTTTCCCACGGAAGTGGGCCGTTGCCAAAAATCATTCCAATCAAGAGCCCGATCACGATGTCGAGGCTCGAAATGATGGCCATCATGATGATGACGAACACCAACACGACCGACGTATAGGTGATCAGTTCTTTGCGGGTCGGGGTGACAACCTTGCGAAGTTCGATGACAACCTCGCCCAGGAACTGCGCGAGGCGTCCGAAAACGCTCTTTTTCCGTTCGCCGCCCGCAGCGACGGAGCCGGGAGTGATTTCGTCAGTCACGGTGTTGCCTTTCGGTTTGTTGTGGATGTCGGTGGACCGACATTCGCAGGGCGGACAGGACTCGAACCTGCAACCTGCGGTTTTGGAGACCGCTGCTCTACCAATTGAGCCACCGCCCTGTGCGTGGCATCCGCCGGACGAAGTCCCACGACGGCACGACGAACGATGGTGTTGAGCACCAAATCCCAAGTGTATGCCAGCCGAGCCCATTCTCCAAAGCGAGGTGGCCGAGCCTTCACCCGACTATTCTGGTGGTGTGACGGAACCGAAAAAACGAGTATCGAAGCGCGTCGGCGCAATCGCCGAAAGCGCCACCCTCAAGGTCGACGCAAAAGCCAAGGCGCTCAAAGCCGAGGGACGCCCGATCATCTCTTACGGGGCCGGTGAGCCCGACTTTGCGACCCCCGAACACATCGTCGAAGCGGCGGTTGCCGCGGTCATCGACCCCAAGAACCATCGCTATACGCCCGCGGCCGGTCTGCCGGAACTGCGCGAAGCAATCGCCCAGAAAACGCGGCGCGACTCGGGTATCGCCGTGTCGGCCTCCCAGGTCATCGTCACGAACGGCGGCAAGCAGGCGGTGTACCAAGCGTTCCAGGCGTTGCTCGACGAGGGTGACGAGGTCATCGTGCCCACCCCGTTCTGGACCACCTACCCCGAGGTGATTGCTCTTGCCGGCGGTGTCGCGGTCGACGTCTTCGCGGGAGCGGACACGGGTTACCGCGTCACCGTCGAACAACTCGAGGCCGTGCGGACCCCTCGCACCAAGATTTTGCTGTTTGTGTCGCCATCAAACCCGACGGGAGCGGTCTACGACGCGGAACAGACGCGTGCGATCGGCCAGTGGGCTCTGGAACACGGTCTGTGGGTTATTTCGGACGAGATTTACCAAAACCTGGTCTACGACGGCGACCACGCGGTGTCGATCCTCGAAGCGGTCCCCGAACTCGCAAACCAGACCATCCTGGTCAACGGCGTCGCCAAGACCTACGCAATGACGGGCTGGCGGCTCGGGTGGATGGTGTCCCCCGCGGACGTCACGGCCGCTTCGGCGAACCTGCAATCTCACCTGTCGAGCAACGTCTCCAACATCTCGCAGCGGGCGGCCATCGCCGCGTTGAACGGAGACCAATCAGTGGTCGACGACATGAAAAAGGCGTTCGCCCGTCGGCGCGAAATCATGATCGCGGAACTGTCGAAGATTGCGGGATTTGTTGTCCCCGAGCCCGGTGGAGCGTTCTACGTCTACGCCGACGTGACCGCGTTGCTCGGTCGCGACTGGGGTGGGCAGCGGATCGACACGACGCTACAACTCGCGGATTACATCCTCGACGTCGCCGAAGTAGCCGTTGTTCCCGGTGAAGCGTTTGGGCCGAGTGGCTATCTGCGATTTGCCTATGCGCTCGGTGACGACGAACTGCTCGAGGGCATCCAGCGACTCCAGAAGCTCTTCGCCTAGTCGAACCCGATCATCGTCGGTTCGGGTTCGAGCATCACACCGAACGCGTCGTGCACTCGGATGGTGATGTAGCGCGCGAGTTCCAGCACCTCGTCGGCGGTGGCGCCCCCGCGATTGATGATCGCGAGCGTGTGTTTGCTCGAGATCGCGGCGTTGCTGCCGGACAAGGCGAACCCTTTCGGAATGCCCGAGTTCTCGATGAGCCACGCGGCACTCAATTTCACGTCACCCGGAGCGGCATCGAAATTGGGGAACTCGGGCGTCACCCCGAGCGGCACGACCGTTTTGGACCGTTGTGGTTCGAGCGGAAACCGCGGAGCGCCGGGCGGCAATGCCCGAGCGATCGAGGCGGGAACGACGGGGTTCGTGAAAAACGACCCAACGCTCACCGAGTCGGGGTCGTCGCTCACCACCATCCCTTTACTCGCGCGCAGTTCGAGGACCGAGCGGCGAACCTCGGCGAGAGCCACCGACGAACCGAGCGGAACATCGAGGGCGCGGGCGAGTTGGTCGAAACGAATGGGTGCCGACTCGGTGGCGGGGGTGAGCGCGAACGTCACCGAAATCACGAGTCCCGTCAGTCCGGTTTGGAGTGATGAGCGGCGATAACCGAATGACAACGCGTCCGAGCGCAGAGTCACAACCTCGGTTTGACCCGCTGGCAGGAACTGCAGCGACTCGACGGTGTCCGAAAGTTCGACGCCATAAGCACCGATGTTTTGGATTGGTGCCCCGCCGACCGTTCCCGGGATACCGCTGAGCGCTTCGAGACCTGCCAGACCGTTCTCGACGGTCCAGGACACCAGGGCGTCCCACGACTCGCCCGCCTGAGCGGTGACGAGAACGCGGTCACCGTCATCGAAGCGATCGATTCCGCGGGTTGCGACTCGGATGACGGTGGCGCTCAAGGGTTCGTCCGACACCACGATGTTGGACCCGCCGCCGAGGAGGAACCAGGGTTGACGTGACGAACTGACTTCACGAAACGTGTCGATCAATTCGCCGCGGGTTGACGGCTCGCGAAAATCGGCAATTGCACCACCCACGCGAAGGGTGGTGAGGTCGCGGAAGTCGGCGGCGTTAGTCAAAAACGACCTGAACCTGCGCCTTGCCGAGCACCGTGCTTCCGTCGTAGGTGACGGTGAGGTCGAAGCGTACGGCGTCGTCCATCACGGCACCGACCACCACGGCTGTCGTCACGTCCGCGCCGGCGATGGCGTCGACGAGAACAGGCCGTGTGAAACGAACGCCGTAGTCGATGACTCGGCCTTTCGTTCCGAGGAATTCGAGAACGGGTTGAATCGCAAGGCCCATTGTCAGCATCCCGTGAGCGAGAACCCCCGGCAGTCCAACCGATTGCGCGATGTCGTCGCGAAAATGGATGGGATTGAAATCACCGCTCGCCCCGGCATAGCGCACGAGCGACGTGCGGTCGAGGTGGACGGTCGTGGTGGCGACGGTTTCGCCGACAGTGAGTCCCGCGGTCATGTCTTATTCATCCCCTCGGACGACGAGGGTCGATGTCGCCGTGACGACGTGGGCACCGGTTGCATCGGTCATCACGCTTTCGGACGTCACCATCGAATGTCCCCCCAGCGTCTTGACGCTGGTGACCGAGAGAGTCGCCATCAGTTCGTCTCCGGCGACGATGTCGCGACTGAACGAAAAGCGCTGGTCACCGTGAACAACGCGGGTGAAATCGATGTTGGCGTCGGGTTCGGCGAGGAGCTGCGCGAGGGTCAGTTCCTGCACCACCACGGGGAACGTCGGCGGTGCGACCACATCGGCGTGACCGGCGGCGCGGGCCGCCGTGACGTCGAGGTAGATCGGGTTGGTTGCGAGCACCGCGCGTGCGAACTCGCGGACCTTTTCGCGACCAACGAGGTACGGGCCGACGGGCGGAAACTCACGACCCACCAATTCGGGATTCACGGACATGACGTCAGTCTACAAACGGACGGGTTAGACGGGGTCGAGCAGGTGCGGACCGTTTCCTGCGAGGGGCGCGACCTCGTGGGCGACGAGGGCTTCGGCGATCGGTTGCGACCGCGTCACCGCATCGTCGATGAACCGCTGGTCAGCCGTGCTGTCGCGATTCAGCCACCAGTCCCAGTCGTCGGGGCCGAGGACGACGGGCGTGCGATCGTGGAGCCACGCGATGGGTTCTGGGGCGGCCATCGTCAGAATCGTGGCGGTGAGAACCCACTCGCTGTCGGGGCCCGCTCGCCACCACGA
>CANKTR010000055.1 GCA_947486475.1 Microbacteriaceae bacterium
CGACGGCCGCCAACGCCAGCTATTACGCGGGGATCGTCGCGGACAAATCCGTTCTTCGCAAGCTGGTTCAGTCAGGAACGCGCATTACACAGTTGGGCTATGCCGCGGAAGGCGAACCGTCCGAACTGGTCAACGAGGCCCAGATGGACATTTTTGCGATTGGCCGGGCGTCGGGCGCACAGGACGCCCTCGCGTTGTCAGACTCCGTCAAGTTTGCACTCGACGAACTGGAAATTCGAGAAAAGGAGGCCGACCGGGGAATTGATGTTCCTACCGGCTTCCGCGAACTGGACGAAGTCACCAACGGACTTCAGCCGGGACAACTTATTCTCATCGCGGCGCGACCCGGACTCGGAAAGTCAACCCTCGCCCTCGACATTGCGCGCGCTTCAGCCCTGCACGCCAACGTTCCCACCGTGTTCTTTTCCCTGGAAATGAGTGCGAGAGAAATCACACACCGTTTCCTGGCGGCGGAAACCACCGTGCCTCTGACGGTGATTCGGAAGGGCAAAACACTGAGTGCCGATACCTGGAAGCGCCTCAACTCGGTCCAAGCGCGAGTCGGCGAGACGCCGCTGTACATCGACGACAGCCCGAACCTGACGCTGTCCGAGATCCGGGCCAAGTGCCGTCGACTCAAGGCGCAACGCGGAATCAAGCTCGTGATTATCGATTATCTGCAGCTCTTGACGAGTGGAAAAAAGGCCGAGAACCGCCAACAGGAAGTGTCGGAATTCTCGCGCGCGCTGAAACTGCTGGCCAAGGAACTCGAAGTACCCATCGTCGCGCTGTCCCAGTTGAACCGTGGCCCCGAACAAACTCAAGACAAACGACCGCTGCTGTCCCACCTTCGCGAATCGGGATCACTCGAACAAGACGCGGATATTGTCCTGCTGCTTCATCGCGAACGGCAGGCAGAGCAAGGCCAGAACACCAGCGACGCCGAAATCCTGATCGCGAAACACCGTAACGGGGAAATGCGCGACGTCAAGGTCCTCTTCGAAGGACACTATTCGCGCTTCAGCGACGTGGGTCCGGTCTAGACGTCATCTCACGAACGAACGATTCGCGTATCCTTGTGACATGGGGACTCTGGGGAATGCCGTGCGACAGCTCGCCACACTTCGAGACAGTGCCCGGCCCTTTGCTCGCTCGACCATTGCGCTCATCGCGGGAATATCGATCACCTTTACCTACGAGCTCACGTCGTTCACATCGCTCACTTGGCTGACCATCATTGTGTCGGTGTCGGTGTTGATGTGGGATGGACCCAACACGCTCTTGAATAAAGCGGCGCTCTGGGCGACTGTGGTCGTGGCGGCAATGACGGTGCTGGGCTTGGTGATAGGCAGAATGTCCGCGGCCACCGCCCTGTCTCTGTCCGTTGCTCTGGTTGCGTTCGAGACGTCGCGCGCGTTTACGCGAGGCGACCGAATCTGGCTGTGGTCGACGGGCGTTCTCGCCGTAGGGCTATCAATCGCGTATTTCACCGTCGACACCAACGACCGCACCGCGGCGGGTCTGACTGGTGGCTGGGCGATTATTGCCGGCGTATTCGGTCTCATCTCTGCGGCGGATGTGATCGTGAAGCGGCGCCGCACCGCGAAACTCCCCACACCCCCAACCGCGAAGGTGAAACCCCGTGCCTCGAAGCGATAAAACCCGTCCCGCCGAACTCGTCGGGCTCTCCGCCGTCGCCGCATTCTTCGTCGGAGGTATTGTCCTCATGGTCACTCGCGATGTGACCCTGGCGTCAATCTTCGGGGGTGCGACGTTTGTCGTGACCATCATCACTCTCGCCATGTTGGTGCTGGCGATGAGCCCGCAGGTGTCAAAGCCCGACAACAACCCTCACGACTAGCGCAGGTAATCGACGAGTTTCGATGCGTGTCCGATGTAGGTCGCGGGGGTCAGAGCGAGTAATCGAGCTTTGCCGTCCTCGGACATCTCGAGTCCCTCGATGAACGCTCGGAGTCCTTGCTCGGTGAGACGCTTTCCTCGAGTGAGTTCCTTGAGGAGTTCGTAGGGATTGTCGATAGTGGTCGTGCCGGCCGCTCGTTCGGCCCTCAAGACTGTCTGGATTGCCTCGCCGAGAACTTCGAGGTTCGCACCCAGGTCGTCGCTCAGCGCGGCATGATCCACGGCGATCTGCGTGAGTCCCTGCCGGATATTCGTCACGGCGAGAAGTGAATGGCCGAGCGCGACACCGAGATTTCGCTGCGTGGTCGAGTCGGTGAGGTCGCGCTGCAACCGTGACGTCACAAGAGTTGCCGCGAGAGCATCACCCAGGGCGGACGCGATTTCGAGATTGGCTTCGGCGTTTTCAAACCGGATCGGGTTCACCTTGTGGGGCATCGTCGACGACCCGGTGGTGCCGGCGACGGGAATCTGTGTGATGAAGCCGAGCGAGATGTACGTCCACATGTCGGTACAGAGGTTGTGAAGGACACGGTTCACGTGGCTGATGCGGGTGAGGAGCGCCGCCTGATTGTCGTGGGGTTCGATCTGCGTCGTGAGCGGGTTCCAGTCGAGCCCAAGCGACTCAACGAAGTCATGAGACACGCGAATCCAGTCGACGTCGGGGGCGGCGGCGACGTGGGCGGAAAAGGTTCCCGTCGCACCCGAGAACTTGCCGGACAATCGCACGCTGTCGATGGAGTCGAGAAGGCGGGTGAGGCGATGGACGAAGACCGCGATTTCTTTTCCGAACGTCGTCGGGGTCGCGGGTTGCCCGTGGGTGCGGGACAGCATGGGCGTGTCCCGTTCCGCGCGCGCAAGGGCAGTCAAATCCTCCATCAGAGCGACCATCGCGGGCCGCCACACCTCGCGGACCGCGGAACCGAGGGTGATCCCGTACGCCAGATTGTTGATGTCCTCGCTCGTGCACGCGAAGTGGGTCAGTTCGGCAAGTCGCGACAGACCCAGCTTCTCGAGGTGTTCGCGAACGAGGTATTCCACCGCCTTGACATCGTGTTGGGTCGTCGCTTCGAGCTGGGCGATGCGCGCGACATCGGCGTCACTGAAATTGGACGCAACATCACGGAGTCCGAGCCGCTCGTCGGCGCTCAACGTCGCCCCGAAAAGCCCCTCATCGACGAGCCGAATGATCCACTCGATCTCGACGTGAACCCGCGCTCGGTTGAGCCCCGCCTCGGACAGATGTTCGCCGATTTCGGCCACCGCCGCGTGGTAACGACCATCGAGCGGGCTGAGCGGCTGAGGGGAGAGGACCATACTCCTATTCTCTCAGTTTTCTCCCCAACCCACGGGTTCGCACCACCGTCCCACCTCCGACTGTCACGACGCGCGGCCGGGCGGAAAATGCCCCACACTCCTGGAGTGATGTGCGAACCGGCTTCTCCCGCTCAGCACCTCGTGGACGATGCGATTGCGGTGTTGGTGTTGTCACAATCGCGCGGCGGGTGGGCAGGCCCCGCTCGAAACGCCTTCGACGGCATCGCCGAGGAATTTCGCTCCCGACTCATCGTGTTGTCGTTGCGCCTGCGGACGAGCGGATGATCCCGCCCATATCCGTTTCCGCGGGGACGTTTCGATACACCCTCGAGGCTCTCGTCGTGCGGTCAGAGGACCTCCGTCGAACGGTGGCGTTGTTGGATGAGGCGGCGTCCGAAATTGGCGCTCCGGGCCGACTGCTGTTCGACCCCGAGCGGGTGGCGTTATGGCACGAACTCAACCGTGTTGCGAGGGACATCGCCGACGTGCGAGACGACATCGATGGCGTCATCTCGACGATCGATCCGGGCGAAGCTTCGCGTTCGCGCATCGCAACCGGCGCCCCGTGGCCCCTGCTACGACCCCTCAGCCAGTGGGTCGTCGAACACACACCGGCCCAGCCTGTCCCCCCTCGCTTTGAACCGATGATGGTGACGAAACGCGCGGCGGCGGTCCCTGCCCCTCGCACTCTCGTCGATCGGAGCATGCGTATTCCGACCGGTGGCGATCAGGTCCGAATCGACCGATTCGATTCGGACGACGGGTTCCGATTCGAGGTCTACATCGCGGGTACCGACTTTTCTGCCGGACCCGAGAACCCGTGGTGGGCGGGGTCCAATGCGGACTTCCTTCGAACCGGTCAGGCCCGGTCCCTCTCGGCCACCGAAACCGCCCTTCGCGAAGCCGGCGTGACTCACGAGACCCCACTCGTCATCACGGGACACTCACAGGGCGGATTGATTGGGGTGGCGCTCGCCAGCTCCGGACGATTCACCGTGGATGCGGTCTTCACTATCGGCACTCCGGTCGGAGTCGTGGCCGACCCCCACGGTGTGCCGACCGTTCACGTCGCACACCCCGAAGACCCCGTTCCGGCACTCGGAGGAACCGTCCACAACGCGAACGGAACGACCTGGTTGGTTCACCCCGAACCGCGCGTTCTCGGTGCTGACGCACACCTAGCCGAAAACTACCGGTCGTCCACCGCAGCGGTTGTTCAGTTGGGCGACCCGGCGCTGCAATCGCTGGAGTCGCGAATCCACGCAACCACCGTGGGCACTGCGACCTGGTTTCGGGCGACGACTAGCGGCTAGGGACAGTGGGGCTCATGAACGGCCGCAGCACGATACCGAGCAGCCAGTTGCAGAGGGATACGACGAGAGCGCCGATGACGCCCCACGAGAAATCGTCGATGACCAAGCCGAAGCCCATGAACGGTGTCACTTGCGACACGAGCATGAGCAATCCGGCGTTCACAACAATGGCAACGAGTCCCAGTGTGAGCAGATACAACGGGAAGGCAACGATTCGAATGAGGTTGCCGATGACCGCATTGACCACCCCGAACACCGCGGCAACGGCGATGTAGGACAAGACGAGGTTGGGCTCGCCTTCACCGAAGGGAACGAGGTGGATGCCCTCGACAAACCAGTCGGCAACCCACAGGGCGGCGGTGTTGATGAGGAGACCTAAAATCAATCGGACCATACCAATACCTTACGACTCTCTGCACAGCCGAAACAGTTAGTCTTGACGTATGCCCTATACCGAGGCGACCCTGCAACTCCTGTCCGTCGACGGAGTTTTGGTCGAAAGTGACCGCACGGAACAACACCGAGCGCTCGTGGACGCGTTGTCGGACGAGCAACTTCGGGATTTCTATCGGGAAATGGTTGTGACGAGGCGTTTTGACATCGAATCGGGGAATTTACAACGCCAGGGCCAACTCGCCCTGTGGGTCCCCAGCCTCGGCCAAGAAGGCGCGCAGGTCGGTTCGGCGTTCGCGACGCGTGAACAGGACACGATCTTCCCCTCCTACCGCGAACACGCCATCGCGCGCATCCGTGGCGTCGATCCGGTTGCGATTCTCGCGCTGTTGCGCGGGCACACTCACGGCGGGTGGAACCCGAACGACGCACGATTCCGGTTGTACACGATCGTTCTCAGCTCGCAGGCATTGCACGCGGTCGGATACGCGATGGGAACCGCGATGGAGGGAAAATCCGGCACGGGTGACGCGTCCACAGACGAAGCCACCATCGTCTATTTCGGTGACGGCGCCAGCAGCGAAGGCGATGCCAACGAGGCGCTCGTTTTTGCGCAGTCCTACCAATCCCCGATTGTCTTCTTTTTACAGAACAATCAATACGCGATTTCCGTTCCCGTGGTTCGGCAGTCCCGCAGCCCGTTGTATCAGCGCGGCGAGGGCTTCGGTATCGAGTCGTACCAAATCGACGGCAATGACGTCCTCATCTCGTATGCGGTGACGAAGTTGGCGCTCGACGACGCCCGTTCAGGCAAGGGGCCTCGATTTATCGAAGCGCAGACATATCGACTGGGCGCTCACACGACCAGTGACGACCCGACGAAGTACCGGGAACAGTCCGAAGAAGATTTGTGGAAGACGCGCGACCCGATTGCGCGGTTCGACAAGTTTCTGCGCGCGAAGGGTGAACAGGACTCTTTCTTCGAGCAGGTCAAACAGGAGGGCGAGGACCTCGCCGCCGATGTGCGCCGCCGCCTGCTCGAACACACCCCACCGACCATCGACGCCATGTTCGATCACGTCTACACGGATGAGCACCCCCTCATGGTCGCCCAGAAAGCCTGGCTCACCGAATACGA
>CANKTR010000056.1 GCA_947486475.1 Microbacteriaceae bacterium
GTCAAACAGGAGGGCGAGGACCTCGCCGCCGATGTGCGCCGCCGCCTGCTCGAACACACCCCACCGACCATCGACGCCATGTTCGATCACGTCTACACGGATGAGCACCCCCTCATGGTCGCCCAGAAAGCCTGGCTCACCGAATACGAGGCATCCTTCGGGGGCGACCGATGACCGAGAACCTTTCGCTGGCGAAAGCCATCAATCGCGGATTGCAGCGCGCCATGCAGGAAAACGACCGCGTGCTTCTCATGGGGGAGGACATCGGGACGCTCGGCGGCGTGTTCCGTGTGACCGAGGGGCTGAAGACCGAATTCGGTGAAAACCGTGTACTCGACACCCCTCTCGCGGAGTCGGGAATCGTGGGAACTGCCATCGGTCTCGCGATGCGCGGATTTCGGCCCGTCTGCGAAATCCAATTCGACGGTTTCGTGTATCCCGCAATCGACCAGATTGTGTCGCAACTCGCCAAACTCACGTCCCGTCACCAGGGCGACCAATCCTTTCCCCTCGTGATTCGCATCCCCTACGGCGGTCACATCGGCGCAATCGAACACCACCAGGAAAGCCCCGAAGCTTATTTCACCCACACCTCCGGGCTGCGGGTCGTTTCACCGGCGACGCCGAATGACGGCTATCACATGATTCAACAGGCCATTCAGTCCAACGATCCCGTCATTTTCCTCGAGCCGAAGGCGCGGTATTGGCCGAAGAGCGACGTGGACACGGACGGCACTCCGGCACCACTGCACCAGTCGCGAGTCGTTCGCACCGGAACAGACGTGACGGTCGTGGGTCACGGTGCGATGGTCGCGATGCTTCTCGATGCCGCCGAGGTCGCCGCCGGCGAGGGAATAAGCCTCGAAGTGGTCGATTTGCGGTCACTTTCGCCGATTGACTACGACCCCATCCTCTCGTCGGTGGAAAAAACCAGTCGACTCATCGTCGCCCAGGAAGCCCCGGGAAGCACGTCGGTTGGTTCGGAGATCGCCGCGACCGTGGCGGAGCGCGCGTTTTACTATCTCGAAGCGCCCGTGATTCGCGTCAGCGGCTTCGATGTGCCCTTCCCGCCGGCCCACCTCGAGTCGCTGTTTTTGCCGGACGTCGACCGCATTCTCGACGCCGTAGACCGAGCGAGGGGGTACTAAACATGGCCGTCGTAGATTTCCCACTTCCCGATGTCGGCGAAGGTTTGACCGAGGCAGAAATCGTCCAGTGGCGTGTCGCGGTCGGAGACGTCGTCGCGATCAACGACATCCTGGTCGAGATTGAAACGGCCAAGTCCCTCGTCGAATTACCCAGCCCGTTCGCCGGCACCATCGTCGCGTTACTCGCGGGTGAGGGTGACACCGTCCCCGTCGGAAAATCCATCATTCAAGTTGACGCCGAGGGTGCAATCCCCGCCCCGCTTCACCCGGCTCCTGAACCGGTTGCGCAGGCCACACCTCCCGCGAAGGCCGCCCCCGCACAAGGCGCGTCGTCGAAAAAGCCCGCCGCCGCTCCCGAGCCCGTCTTGGTCGGATACGGCAGTGGCGGTCGCGTGACGTCGCGTCGCGGATCACGAACGTCGTCCGCCGCCACTTCGGCCGCACCCGCCGCCTCGCCAGCGACTCCCCCCGTGGTCTATCCCGCTGCCGCCGCCAGCGCGGTTGCGGTGCTGGCCAAACCACCCGTTCGCAAACTCGCCAAAGAGCTGGGGGTGGACATCCAGAGTGTGTTGGCGACGGGTTCACACGGCGAAGTCACCCGCGACGATGTCATCCGACAGTCGCAGGTCAAAACCGTCTTCCGAAACGTCGCAACGCCGGAGTGGCCTCAGGAACGCGAGGAGTACATCCCGGTCAAGGGAGTGCGGAAAGCGATCGCCGCGGCGATGGTCAAGTCCAAGTTCGAAGCCCCGCACGTGTCGGTTTTTGTGGACGTGGACGCTACGCGAACAATGGACTTCGTCAAACGCTTGAAAGCCTCACCCGATTTCCAGGGAATCCGAGTCTCGCCGCTCCTGGTGATGGCACGCGCGGTGGTCTGGGCGGTCCAGCGAAACCCCACCGTAAATTCCTCGTGGACCGATAAGGACATCATCGTCCACCACTACGTGAATCTGGGCATCGCGGCGGCGACTCCGCGCGGGCTTATCGTTCCGAATGTGAAAGAAGCCCACACGCTCAACCTGAAACAGTTGGCGCTCGGCCTCGAAAACCTGACGGTGACCGCGCGGGACGGCAAGACGACAATCGAGGACATGTCGAACGGAACAATCACCATCACGAACCTCGGGTCGTTCGGCGTCGACACCGGCACGCCCATCATCAACCCGGGCGAAGTGTCGATTGTAGCGCTCGGCACCATCAAGCAAAAGCCGTGGGTCGTCGACGGACAGATCGAGGCGCGGTTCGTGACAACGATCGGCGCGTCCTTCGACCACCGGGTCGTCGACGGCGACGTGGCGAGCCGATTCCTCGCCGACATTGCCAGCATCATCGAAGAGCCGGCTCTGCTGCTCGACTAGCAGTTGACAATCATTCTCAACAACAATATGTTGTGAGAATGATTATCAACAAGCTCGCCGCAGAGGCACACGACGCCGGACTCTCGTTTTGGGACGAATTGTGGGCGATTACTCTCGACCCCGCCCACATCGCCTCGGAACTGATCTGGCAGATCATCTTCGACGGCCTGTTTGTCGCATTCATTTACGGCGTCGTCTATAAAAGGTGGTTGCTACCCCGATTGCGTCATGAGATTCACAAAGAGATCGATACCGAACACGGCATCGAACATCACGACGATCACATCCACATCAAGGGCGCAAAAGACCATGACTAGGCTCGTATGGTGAAGCGCACCACCAAACAACGAACGGCCGTCATGACCGCGTTGGCGGACGCCACCGACTTCGTCTCGGCCCAACAGCTTCACGCGTTGTTGGGTCAGGGCGCCCCCTCACTCGCAACGGTGTACCGGACTCTTCAAACCCTCGTGGACGACGGCACTGCCGATTCCGTTGCTCGGGGCGGTGAACAGGTCTATCGAGCGTGCGGAACAGCGCATCACCACCACCTCGTCTGCACGCAGTGCGCGGCGACGGTCGAAGTGGACGGCGGTGAAATCGAAGAGTGGGCGGCCAGGACCGCACGGAACCACGGGTTCGTCCCGGACACCCACATCGCCGACATTTACGGTCGGTGCGCCCGATGTGCGGCGTGAGTTTGTCTCCGGCGGCATAATCGCGTAACCTTGAGAGGTTGCACGCCCGCGTGCACGCCGTGACCGTTTCACCGAAACGGACGCAGACAAGTGATCTTGGGTGGGGTTCGTCCCCCACGGTAACTACAAGGAGAAAACCATGGCAGCAGTGTGCCAGGTGACCGGAGCCACTCCTGGTTTCGGACACAGCATTTCGCACTCGCACCGACGCACCAAGCGTCGGTTCGACCCGAACATCCAGAAGAAGACCTACTACGTTCCGACCCTCGGTCGTAAGGTCACCCTGACCCTGTCGGTCAAGGGCATCAAAACCATCGACGTCCGCGGAATCGACGCCGTCATGCGCGACCTGATCGCTCGCGGGGTGAAGTTCTAATGGCGAAAAAGTCGCAGGACATCCGTCCCATCATCAAGATGCGTTCGACGGCGGGAACGGGGTACACCTACGTGACCCGCAAGAACCGTCGTAACAACCCTGACCGTCTCGTCCTCAAGAAGTACGACCCGGTTGTCCGCAAGCACGTTGAATTCCGTGAGGAGCGCTAACCATGGCGAAGAAAAGCAAGATTGCTCGTAACGAGCAGCGCAAGGTAATTGTCGCGCGGTACGCGACCAAGCGCCTCGAGCTCAAGAAGGCGCTCGTTGACCCCAACGGAACCGCCGAATCCCGCGATGCTGCCCGCCTCGGCCTGCAGAAGTTGCCCCGCAACGCATCGCCGGTTCGCGTTCGTGGACGCGACGCAATCGACGGTCGTCCCCGCGGTTTCCTCTCGAAATTCGGCATCTCGCGTGTCCGATTCCGTGAAATGGCACACCGTGGCGAATTGCCAGGCGTAAAGAAGTCTTCTTGGTAGTCTGAAACAGCGAAATCGTGGGGAAACTCACGGAAGAGCATTTCATCAACACAGTCTCAGGAGGACTCGAATGAACCGATCCGAGCTCGTTGCGGCAATTGCCGTACACACTGGAGAGAGCCAGGCCACCGTTAACGGTGTTCTTGACGCTCTTTTCACCACCGTTGCCGGCGAAGTTGCCAAGGGTAACAAGGTCACCATCCCCGGTTGGGTGGCGTTTTCACGCACCGACCGCTCGGCTCGTCAGGGACGTAACCCCCAGACGGGTGCCACCATCCAAATCGCGGCCTCGAAGAGCGTCAAGGTTTCGGCTGGTACCAAGCTCAAGGCTGCTGTCAAGTAGTCTGCGCTTTTGGAAAGGGGCGGAGGAAACTCCGCCCCTTTCTCTATGCCCCGGTTCGCTCGGTAGGCTCACAGGGTGATGCGTCAACGACTGGTGATCTGGGTTCCTCTCGTCATCGCGGCGTCCGTTGGCACCTGGTTTGCACTAAGTTTCGGTGGTGCTGCGGCCGCGGGTGGGCTTGAGGACGCGGGTGACGTGGTTCGCTGGGGCACGCCGTTCGTCAAAATGCTGGTGTCGTTGGCGGGCGCACTTGTCATCGGTGGGCTGGGGGTCCTGTTGTTCGTTCTCCCCCCCGGCGCATCCGCCCAGCGGGTCCAGACGGTCGCGCTCGGTGCGGGAGTCGTCTGGACGCTGTCGATGGTGGCGTACACCCTTTTCACCTATTTCGCCGTTCTCGGGACACCACCCTCGTTCGACGCCGGTTTCGACGAGAACTTCGGTTTTTTTGTCCTCACGACCGAACTCGGACAACAGTTGATGATTGCGACCGCGATGGCGGCGGCCACCACCACCGTGCTCGCGATCGCCCGCCACTTTTTCTGGTTGGCCGCGGCGTTCCTGTTGGCTGTTGCGTCAGCGTGGCCATTCGCCGAGATGAGCCACTCCGGTGCGACCACCAACCACGGAATCGCCGTGAACTCACTGGTCCTTCACATTGTGTTCGTCTCGCTGTGGACGGGGGGACTGGTTGCTACCCTGGTCGCGATGAGCGCGCGAGCGAACCGTGCGGACACCCTCCGTCGATACTCATCAATCGCCCTGCTGTCGATTGCCGTCGTGGCCATCACGGGAGTATCGAGTGCTGTCATTCGAGTCGGAACGCTCGAGAACCTGGTGGACACCGAGTACGGCATCCTGGTGATCCTCAAGGCGGTCGGTGTCGTGATTCTCGCGCTGCTCGGTGTGCGCTGGCGACGCGCGATCATCCCCCACCTCGATTCGGTGCGAGGTGTGGTCGGGTTCGCACTCGTCGAAACGGCCATTCTCGGGGTGATTGTTGGCCTCGCAACGGGACTCGCGAGAACCGCACCTCCGATTGACCAAGTCGCCGCAGGACCGATGACGCCAGCCGAAATCCTGACCGGACGAACTCTGCCGGGCGAGTGGACCTGGACGACGGCATTCACCGCGTGGAACATCGACCTCATCTGGGGGTTGTTCGCGGTCTTCACGACACTCTTCTACCTGTGGGGCGTCCGGCGGCTGAATCGTCGCGGTGACGCGTGGCCCGTTCATCGAACCCTGAATTGGATCGGGGCGATGGCCGTTCTGGTGTACACGACGAGCGGCGGCGTCGCGGTGTACGGGCAGTTCCTGTTCAGCGCTCACATGATCGCGCACATGCTGTTGACGATGTTGATTCCCGTGGGAATCGTTCTGTCCGCGCCGGTCACCCTCGTGGCACGGGCCATTGAGGTGCGCCACGACGGCTCGCGCGGAATGCGCGAATGGTTCCTCGGAATCGTCCAATCGCGGTGGATCGGTCTGGTCGGCCAGCCCCTCGTGTCCACCGTGGTGTTCGCGCTGTCGCTCATGGTGTTCTATTACTCGCCACTGTTGTCGTGGGCATCGAC
>CANKTR010000057.1 GCA_947486475.1 Microbacteriaceae bacterium
ATGCAGTGTTGGGATGACGGAAGCGGCAGCGCCGACCCAACCAAATGCCAGTTCGGTGCAGCAACGGGCGCCAACGTGGCGCTTCTGGGGTCGAACGCGATGTCTCGGTCCCTCGGATATCAAGGCGAAGACCCTCTGCAGGATTACACCGGGAAGTTCTCTATCCGCCCGCCCATCGGTGAATTCGAATACACCTATGCGGTACCTTTTGAAACGGCTCCGTCCACGCTGTTTCCGAACGGACAGTCGACACAGAATGTCGAACGTTTTTTCAGCTCGACATCCACGAATGAAATTCCGGGTGCGCGAACGACCGCGAATGGGACCGGCGAAGCGACCTTCGAGATCCAGACGGCGGTGGAAGCCCCTCATCTGGGTTGCGGAGCGGCACAGGCCGATGGCGAGATTCGCGATTGTTGGCTGGTCGTGGTGCCTCGTGGCGAGTACACCGTATCCAGCGAGTATTTTCAGGAAGGCGTGAACGGGCGCTTGATGGGGTCCCCGCTGTCACAGTCTAACTGGGACAACCGAATCGAATTCCCGTTGGATTTCCGCAGCGTTGAATCCAACTGTCCAATCGGCGCCAACGAACAACGGACCACCGGCAACCAGATGGTGACACCGGCATTCTCGTCGTGGCAGTCAGCCCTGTGTGCGAAAAAGACCGTTTTCGGATTTTCCATGATTGGCGATACCGAATCGCGACGGAACATCGTCAGTGACACCGACGGCGCGGCTCGACTCGCTTTCGTCGACAACCCGCTGTCATCGACCGAGGCTGCAGGATCGACGATTGCCTATGCGCCCGCCGTGAAATCAGCGTTGACAATCGCGTTCAACATTAACTACTTCATCAAGGGTGGTTACCCGCTCGAGTACAAGGACGGCCAGCAGGTCACGGATATGGTGTTGAATCCCCGACTGGTAGCAAAGCTATTGACGCAGTCGTACAAGGCTGACGTTGCTGGTGGTGAAAGCCTTTCCTATCTTTCGAATAATGCTCTCAACCTGCGTCACGACCCGGAGTTTCTCGAACTCAACCCAGAGTTCGACCAGTTTGTCAACGGCGCGGAACCAGCCGGACTGATGGTGCCGATCGGTAACGAAGACGTGTTCGCTCAGTTGTGGAAGTGGATCAAGGCTGATGCCGATGCCAACGCGTTCCTGGAGGGGACTGCGGACGAATGGGGAATGGTCGTCAATCGGAATTATGAAACGCTCGACATCACGAACGACGAAACTATCAATTCGTTCCCCAAGGCCGATACCGCCACATTTAGGGCGGACGAGAACATCCCCGAACCAGGGTTCGGGACCTTTGAACTTCGTCCCTATGTCCACGATCTTCACGACGGTGGAGTTCGCGCGTTTCGTGGCGATTCCGGGTCCAAAACGTTTTGGGATACCTCTCGAACCCCCGCCGCTTTCGGGTCCACCGGTGCTCAATTGCTCGGTCGTCGCTTCATGTTGACGGTTACAGATTTGGCGACGGCCAAGAGATTGGGCTTGTTCACCGCGAAACTGATCAATCCGAACGGCGAGCCGGTTCAGGCAAACACAGACTCGATTGAATCGGCGATCAGCGAATTCATTGATTCGAACGTTGACGGCGTCAAGGTGGCATCCTCGACGTTGGTCAAAGACGAGTCCTATCCTCTGGCGACACTGACCTATGCGGCTATTGACGTGTGCCGGGCGTCGATTAGCGAACTCAAGTCCTACAAGACGCTGCTGTCGTACATCGCGGGTAAGGGACAAACAGTCGGCAGTGGCGACGGCGAAATCCCGGTGGGTTACGTTCCTCTCGACGACGCGCAAATCACGCAAACCAAGAAAGCGGTCAGTCAAATTTCCGCCGAAATTTCGTCGCCGGTGTGCCCCGAACACCTGGAATCCACCGCGACCGACCTTGCCCCGACAGTGTCCCCCACATTGACGACGGGCGACCTCGGAACACCGGTAATCGAGGCCTCTGTTGCCGCGACGGGGAAGTTCCCCGGCGATCCAACTTCCGCTTTGCGCTACTCGATGCTGTCGGCACTGTGCTTCGGTATTCCCATGATCGCCGGGGGGCGAACGTTGATTCGAAAGGCAAAAACCCTCTGAAGTTTGCCCTCAGTTTGACTCGTGTTTACCTGAGGAGTTGAGCATAAGAATCGTGAGAAGGAGCTCCCACCTCACCGCCGCGTAACTGCTTGCAGGACCGGGGCGCACCCACGAAAGGAAAACAATGAAATACTCGTTGACGACCAAGTTGGCTGCGGCCTCTGGTCTCACCGCCCTACTTTTTGGCGGTCTTGTCCCGCAGGTTGCTCAGGCAGATCCTGTTGTGTCGGGCTCGAAGTCCTCGTATGGACAGCTGGCCGGAGTCGGTTCTGACACGACGCAGGACGTCATGAACGGCCTTCAGATTGCCATCGGTCGTGTATCGACGAACGGCGACTGGAAGCTCTCGTCCTACGACGCGAATGTTGTCGGCACCATCAAGACCAAATCGGATGGAACTGCAGCAATCTGTCGCCCCAATGGCTCGAGTGCCGGAGTCACGGCACTTCGGGTTGCGATTGGCTCATTGTCCTCGAACGCGTGTACGACGTTTACCGGTAACGCGCCCTCAACCTGGGACATGACTGGCGCCACGAATGTTGTGGGTCAATTCCAGTACGCGCGTTC
Organism: Microbacteriaceae bacterium; assembly: GCA_947486475.1. Next base: position 2,674 of record CANKTR010000057.1, read on the forward strand.
CTCGTCTGGTCCGACCACTGTTGCCAACGGCGTGCTTGCCTATGTTCCGTTCGCAAAGGATGCAATGGGTTACGCAGTGTCCGCCAACTCGGTGATGCCTGAACTTTCTGTCGGATCATCCACCGACGCGGCCGACGGCAGCGGCGAGACCCCAGAATCGCTCTGGGCAATCTACAACTGCTCGGCGACTCGCATCATCACCAAGACCGGTGTCGACGCGAAACTCGTGAGCGACTCCTACACCCTGGGTGCAGGAGAATCTTCCACTCGTATTCGCGCGTACCTCCCTCAGTCTGGGTCGGGAACCCGCGCTTTCTGGCAGGGCTCTTCATCCTCGAAATTCGGTACCTCAGTCGCCAACTGTGTTGAGGACAAGAAATACGTGGTTGGAGACGCTGGAGCTCAGGCCGATGGAAACAACACCTTCACCTCCGGTGCAGATTACTCGGGTGCCTCTGTGCAAGAACACAGTGGAGCAGCCGTTGAAGGAAACCCGGGTGCAATTACGCCGTTCTCGATTCCGAAGTGGATCGCAATGGCAAAGGGAATCCAGGGAGTCACGGACGTCCGCTTTGGTGCGGTCATCGGTGACCTCAACGGCGTAGCACCGACCACCGGCTCTGGTGCGAACCTGGTCATCAACCCTGACTACATCACGAACGCGTACACGAGCTACGTCACTCGTACGGTCTACAACGTGGTTCCCTACCGCACGGTGACCGACCCGACGACACTTGAGTACGAAATGTTCAACGGACGTACGTCACTCGTATGCTCCAACGAAGCGGCAATCCGGAACTACGGATTCGCTGCCCTCACCGCAACCTCGGGCATCAGCGCCTGTGGTGACGTCTCGCAGCGTACTACCACTGCGGTGACCCCGTCGGTGACGACGACCACCGTTACGCTCGACAACGCGGCTTCCGAGGCTGACGTCGTGGTTTCCGGATTCACGTCGAACGGAACCGCCGGTGCGAAGGTGTACGTCCTCGCGACCAACGCCGTTGACGCGTCCGACTCGTTCTACGCGAACGAGGCAACTCCGGGAACCATCGCTGCCGGAGCGACCGGAACGACCTTCTCGCTTCCCTACTCGGCCCTGCCGGGTGGATCGTGGAAGCTTGGACTCGTCATCGTTCCGAACCTTCCTGGTATCGCAAACCTCTCGACGGCGACTGACCTCGCAACCAAGAGTGGTGCAACCACCACCCTGACTGCGACCGTTTCCGGCAAGGTCAACAAGTTCGGAACGGCCGTTGTCACAGTGACAACTGCCTCGGGCACCCCCACCGGAACCATCACGATCCACAAGGGCACTTCGGCAGCTGGCGCGGTAATCGGAACGGGAACGCTCACCACGGGAACGGTTACGATCACCAACCTCCCGAAGCAGAAGAAGAAGGCGAAAGTTAAGCTCTTCGTCGTCTACTCGGGAGATGGATCCTATGCGGCATCGACCAAGGCCGTCACTTGGAACGTCAAGTAGTAAATTGACGCTGTGACCAATCGCAACACCTCGGTGGCCTCCGTCCTCGCTTCGGCGAGGGCGGGGGTCGCCACCCTTTTTAACCAAGGAAAGCGCGGAATCAATGAGCGCGTCCTCGATGCTGCGGGTCGCATCGCAGCGCTGAAAGACGATCGACCGGCTCTGCTCGACCAGGTGGTCGCACAGCCGTCCGCGAAGCAGTCGATGCTGTTGTCCGGAACCACCCTCACTCTTCTCGGCGTCATGATGACGGGTTTCATCGCGGACGTCGCCCTCATTTCGCCCCTTCGCTACGCGCGCGAGCAGATCGTGCAGATGGAGGAATTCCGAACGACCCTCGCGAACGGCTCGGCCCCGGTCGGACAGATGGATGCCACGGGGAATCTGTATCCCATCGGCACTCCCGTCGCGATCATGAACATTCCAGCGCTGAACATGACAGCCGTGGTTGACGAGGGTTCCACCTCGCGCGTGATGCTCGCAGCGCCCGGACACCGTCGCGATACCGCACTTCCCGGTCAGCGCGGGGCATCCGTAATCTACGGCCGCCAGTCGCTCTATGGCGGCCCCTTCGGCGGCCTGGACCAGCTCCGTGCGGGAAACACCATCCGCGTGACGACGGGCCAGGGTAAATCGTTGTACCGCATCAGCGGCGTTCGCAAGGGCGACACCCCGCCCAAGGCGCCCTCGACCGCGCCCGGAACGCTCACCCTCGTTTCGACGACGGGACTCCCGTTCTTCCCCGACACCGTAATCCGGGTCGATGCGAGCCTCATCAGCACGCCCAAAGAAACCCCGCTACCCGTGTTGTACCCGGCGTCGTTGACGCCCGCCGAGAAACTTCTCGGCAGTGATGACGGCGGCTGGTTGCCGTTGCTACTCATCCTCGAGCTCGGGATCGGTCTCGTCCTCCTCGCCCTCGCCGGCATGCGCCACTGGGGTCGCCTTCAGACCTGGGTGGTTGCCGTCCCCACGCTGCTCGCCGTCGGCATCGGTCTTGCCGAACAAGTTGTTGTCCTTCTTCCCAACCTGTACTAGAAAAGAAACTGACTATGTCTACTTTTGCTGCTTTTGACACCGACATGCACGCGCCCGCGACCCTGACGGCGAAGGACATCTCGTGTTGGTTCGGCGACCACAAAGTCCTCGAGAAGGTCAACCTCACGATGGAGGCGGGAAAGGTGACCGCCCTCATCGGTCCATCGGGTTGCGGCAAGTCGACGTTCCTTCGCACCCTCAACCGGATGCACGAACTCGTCCCCAGCGCGTCCCTCGCCGGTGAAGTTCTGCTGGACGAAGAGGACATCTACAACGACGGGATCAAAATCACCGATGTTCGCCGTCAGATCGGGATGGTGTTCCAGAAGCCGAACCCGTTCCCCGCGATGAGCATCCGCGACAATGTCCTGTCGGGTCTCTCCCTCACGGGTCAGAAGATGTCGAAGGTCAGCGCGGACGAACTGGTCGAAGAGACCTTGACCAAGTCGGGATTGTGGAACGAAGTCAAGGATCGACTGCGCAATGCCGGTGGGAGTTTGTCGGGTGGACAACAACAGCGTTTGTGTATCGCCCGTTCGCTCGCCGTACGACCTTCCGTGTTGCTGATGGACGAGCCGTGCTCGGCGCTCGACCCGACCTCTACTCGTCGAATCGA
>CANKTR010000058.1 GCA_947486475.1 Microbacteriaceae bacterium
CGCCCACGCCGCACCGGTCTCGGCGGACGGCGATTCCGTGGCCACACGCCCGTACCAACCGCGAAAAACGGTACCCGCCGCAAATTCGTCAATCGCAGCCAGGTGAATCGTCGCGATTTGACCGGCGGGAGCTGTGCGACCGACGATCTGTTGTTCGCCGGGAATCAGATGCGCCGTCACGGTAACCGCGCCCGCGGGCAGCGGGGGAGTCGTGGCCGGCGCCGAGTTATCGCCGTTTGCGGGAACCCAGCCGCGGTTGACGACAAACACCGTTCCATCAGCCTGGTTCAGCAGTGCAAGTTGTTCAAAACCAATGCCCCCGGCGCCCGAACGCGTCCGCACGTAAAGGACCTCGGGGTCGTATTCACCGCTGAGTCGAACCGATCGCCATTTTTCCGCAGCGTCGAATTCGTCCACGGCTTCGACCACCTCGGACAGGGGAGCGGTCGGGGTCGCGTAGTTTGTGTCCAGCAGTGCGATGGCGGCCTGTGCGCTCGCGCGACGATCGAACTGCCATTGGCCCAACCCGATGCAGGCGACGGCAAACGCAAGAGTGAAGCCGAGAATTCCGATCCACCGTCGTGAGGCGGCGAGCCGCCATACACTCACGGGGTGAAACTCGTCAAACTCGGAACGTTAGATTCTCGTGCCCGCAGGGACTTGGATTTCGACGAGTTGACGACGTTGGCGAGTGCGACGGCGACGAGGGGAAGCACCACAACCCCCGCGACCGGGATGAGAATCCACCACCCGGGGACAATGAAACAGGCATACAAACACACGAGACGCAAGAACATCGCCAGCATGTATTGACCGAGGCGCGACTTTCTTTCCTCGTTGGGAGAGACTGGAAGCGAGGTGAGGGATTGCGGGTCCCGAGACATGACACCAGTCTACGCCCACCACTACGCTGGAAGTCATGACAACAGTTCGAACCGTCCTCGTAACCGGCGGAAATCGCGGCATCGGTCGCGCCATCGCCGAAAAATTCATCGAGTTGGGGCATCGCGTAGCCGTCACGGCTCGAAGCGGTGATGGTCCCGCGGGAAGTCTGACTGTCCACGCGGACGTCACGGACGGTGACTCACTCACCGCCGCCATCGCCACCGTTGAAGAATCACTCGGGCCCATCGAGGTTCTCGTGGCGAACGCCGGCATCACCAAAGACACACTTCTGATGCGAATGACGGACGAGGATTTCGAGTCGGTCATCGACACCAATCTGACCGGTTCGTTCCGACTCGTCAAACGGGGGATCAACTCGATGATCAAGCAGCGATTTGGTCGGGTCATCTTCATCTCGTCCGTTGTCGGATTGCTGGGAAGCGCGGGTCAAGTGAATTACGCGGCGTCCAAGAGCGCGCTCGTCGGGTTTGCCCGATCCCTCACACGGGAATTGGGTGGTCGCGGAATCACCGCCAACGTGGTCGCCCCCGGTTTCATCGAGACGGACATGACGTCGTCGCTCTCGGACGAACAACAATCGGCCTACAAGAAGAGCATTCCCGCGGGAAGGTTCGCGCAACCGAGCGAAGTTGCGGCTGTCGTTGCGTGGCTCGCCTCGGACGACGCCGCGTACATCTCGGGAGCCGTCATCCCGGTGGACGGCGGACTCGGGATGGGGCACTAGCTCCGCGCTTAGTGTGCGCGTCGCCCAAAAAGTGGCGCAACAAGCGAGAGATCCCGAACGTCGATTCGCACGTTAGCGGCGTCTCGAACCGCGGGATGGGCGCAGAAAGCGACGGACACTTTTGCAGCGAGCATCATGGGCAGGTCGTTTGCTCCGTCGCCGACGGCGATGGTGTTCTCCATCGGCACGCGCTTCGACTTGGCGAACGCGGTGAGGAATTGGGCTTTCGCCGCTGCGTCGATCACCGGACCATACGTCGAACCCGTCAACTTCCCGTCCAAAACCTCCAGACCGTTGGCGACCCACGCATCCAATCCGAGTTGAGTTGCGAGGGGATCGAGAATTTCGTGAAAACCACCGGACGCCGCGATGATGTAGCCACCCGCCTCATGCACCGCGTCAACCAGGGCAGCGGCTCCGTGCGTGAGTGAAATCTTCCCGAGGACATCGTCGAAAACAGTGCTCGGTTGTCCGCGAAGGGTCGCCACTCGTGCAACCAGGGATTCCGCAAAATCGAGTTTCCCCTTCATGGCGCGTTTCGTAATCGCCGCAACTTCGCGACCCGAACCGGCCGCGTCGGCCAATAAATCGATGGCTTCTTCGTTGATGAGAGTGGAATCGACATCGCACATAACAATGAAACGACTCACAGATCCTCCCGCCCGAGTCCTGCGACGACTGCGCGAACGACTCGAAGAACAGGATAGCCGCTGGCACGCCTCGCTCGCGTAGTCTTGTCTCATCATGACGTCCGTTGTTCAATTTGAGAATGTTTCCGTTGTGCGCGATGGCAAATTGATTCTGGACGACATCACCTGGGCCGTCGGACCCGATGAGCGGTGGGTCATCATCGGCCCCAACGGAGCCGGCAAAACCACGTTGCTCCTGCTCGCGGCTGCTCATGACCATCCGACCGAGGGTGTGTTGACGATTCTCGGCGAGCAATTGGGGGAGGGAGACGTTTTCGGTCTGCGTCCGCGACTGGGCTTTGCCTCCACCGCAATGGCCCGCCAGATTCCTCCCACAGAGACTGTTGTGAACGTGGTGATGACGGCAGCGTGGGCAGTGACGGGACGGTGGAATGAACAGTACGAATCGGTCGATGAGGAACGCGCGCGGCGGGTTCTGGCGGAATGGAAACTCGATCGACTTGCTGACCGCCGGTTCGGCACACTGAGCGACGGCGAGCAGAAGCGCACGATGATCGCTCGCGCGGTCATGACCGACCCCGAGATTCTGTTGTTGGACGAACCCGCGGCGAGCCTGGACCTCGGCTCGCGAGAAGAACTGGTTCAGTTGCTCGGGGAGTTCGCGATTTCGCCAACAGCGCCCGTCATCATCATGGTCACGCACCACGTGGAGGAGATTCCACCGGGTTTCACGCATGCGCTCGTCATCGCCGAAGGACGGATTCAGTCCGCCGGTCCAATCAGTTCCACGTTGGACTCAGACACTCTGAGCGCGACGTTCGGCATCCCGATCACCGTTTCGCGGTTCGCCGGCCGATTCGCCGCTCGGGGCGATTAGTGCCCGTTATCCGCTTCTGATACAGTTAGACGTTGCGCACATGCGCCCCGCATCTTGTGAAGGAACATCATGAAGGCTGAAATTCACCCCACGTACGCGCCTATCGTTTTTCGCGATCTGGCCAGCGGCGAAATGTTTTTGACTCGTTCAACCGCCACGTCCGAAAAGACTGTTTCGGTTGACGGTGTCGAGTACCCCGTCATCGACGTGGAAATCTCGTCGGCATCGCACCCGTTCTACACGGGCAAGCAGCGCATCATGGACTCGGCCGGTCGCGTCGAGAAGTTCAACAAGCGCTACGAGGGCTTCGGTCAGTAACGCACCTTTCATTCACAAAGGCCACGCGATTCGCGTGGCCTTTGTCGTTGAGTCAAGCATTTCCCCTCAGTAGAGGATGTTGACCATCGGAATTTCCTCGTCATTGCGAAATACCGGCCAAATGCCGTCTCCGACCCTGCGCGATGTCTCACCCTTTGTCGCGAGCCATTTCGCGAACGACTCGGCCTGAGCTTTGGCCCACCCGATTTGAGCGTCGTGAAGTTCGTCGGGGGATAGCAGCATTTCGGGCGCGAGTTCGAATTTGGCCTGCAACGCCTTGAACACGCGACCAGCGCCAACCGAGTCAGCCTCGGAATCGTGCGCCGAACCCAGATCGACGCCGTACAGGTCACACGCCGCTTGCAGGGTGCGCGAACCTTTCCGATACGTGTCGACTTGCTTGTCGATAACCAACGGGTCGACGATGGGTTTTGGGGTGTCAAGGGGAGTGACACCATTGCGAATCGCATCGTGGTGCAGCAGCGAGAAGTCGTAGGACGCGTTGTACGCGACAACCGGTGTTCCTTCTGCGAACAATTCACGAAGACGTTCGACAATCTCGGGCACCACTTCTGAGGCGGGACGGCCCTCGGCGCGAGCGCGCTCTGTCGTGTACCCGTGAACGTTGGCAGCAGCCTCGGGAATCTCTATTCCGGGGTCGGCAATCCACGCACGCGATTCGATGAGTTCACCACTCGAATCGAGCACTCCGACGAATGCAGTCACAATTCGGCTTTGCGTGACGTCGAGTCCGGTGGTTTCGAGGTCAAAGACCCCCAGTCGTTCCCATGTGTTCATGACTTCACCCTATTCGCGGTTGGGACAGGAAACCCTGAACGTGCACCGACATAAACTGTTGGAGTGACCTCCTACTATCCCTTGACTGGACTGATGGAGCCGCGCGACGGAATCAAACACACCGTCGAGGTGGACGGAACAACGACGCACTGGTGGGAATTCCCGTCGTCCACCAGTGCAGAGACGCTGGTATTCGTTCATGGTTTTCGCGGCGACCACCACGGGCTGCAACTTTTCGCCGACGCCTTGCCCGATTACCGAATTCTCATTCCTGACATTCCCGCCTTTGGATCGACCAGTGCGTGGTCCGATCGTCCCGTCACCATCGACGGCTACGGACAGTGGTTGCGAGAGTTTCTGACGGTGACGTCGTCGGAAAACGCAGTAGTCGTCGGTCACTCGTTCGGGTCCATCGTCGTCGCGAACGGACTGCGAGGCGAACGGAGCAGCCCCGTGATACTCATCAACCCGATTTCTCAGCGGGCCCTCATCGGACCGAAACGAATCACCGCAGCGATTGCCTCGCTCTGGTACGCGATCGGTGGCGCGTTGCCGGAACGTATGGGCGTTGCCTGGCTCGGGAATCGTCTGTTTGTTCGTGTCATGAGCGAATTGCTGACCAAATCACGTAACGCCGAGTTGCGCGCGTGGATTCACGACCAACACTCCCGCTATTTCTCGGCGTATTCGGACCGCACATCACTTCTGGAAGCCTTCGCTGTCTCCACCAGCGCCACAGTCGCAGATTACGCTCGTGAGGTGGCGGCGCCGGTGCTGCTGATTGCCGCCGACCAAGACGACCTCACCCCTCTCGACGCACAGCGTGCGATTCAACGAGAGTTTCCTAATGCCGAGTTACACGTTCTGGATGGCGTCGGACATCTCGTCCATTACGAACGGCCCATCGAGACGGCGCAGGCGATTCGGGGATTTCTGGCCACAACCTCCGGCGAGTAATGAGAGCCAGCGCGTCCGTGTTTTCGGTTACCGCTGGCCGACGTCGAGGGGCAGTCCGCCCGTAATTCGAACCAGTTCGTCGAACGAGGTGGGGAAAACGTAGTGCGGGTGTCCGCCGGCAGCCCAGACAACGTCCCAGTTCGCCAGCGCGGTGTCGACGATCGTCCGCAGCGGAGTTGGGTGTCCGACGGGTGCTACGCCACCGATGGGTTGGCCGGTGTGGAGCCGAACGAAATCGGCGTCGGGGCGATGGATAGTCGTCGCACCAATCCCGGAGGCGACGCGATCGGTATCAACCTTGTGTCCACCGGACGCGAGAATCAGCAGCGGTTCGCCGTCGGCATTGAACACAAGCGAGTTACACACCTGCCCGATTTCGATGTCCAGTTGTTCCGCCGCACGCGCGGCCGTGGGAGAGGATTCGAGAGTTTCGACAATCGCGCCCGACACACCGAGCGCCGTCAACGCATCGGCAACGCGAACACCGTTCGCGTGAAACGCCTCGATCTTTTTCCAGCC
>CANKTR010000059.1 GCA_947486475.1 Microbacteriaceae bacterium
GTGGCCCTCGTCGCCAACCCCGAAGACGAGCGCTACAAGCCGTACTTCGGCACGACCGTTCGCACGCCGCTGTTCGGTGTCGAGGTCCCCGTGCTCGCGCACCCGCTCGCCCAGATCGACAAAGGAAGTGGCATCGCGATGATCTGTACGTTCGGTGACGTCACCGACGTCATCTGGTGGCGCGAGTTGAGCCTTCCGACCCGCCCAATCCTCGGTTTCGACGGCCGCGTCATGAGTGAACCGCCCGCCGGAATCGATTCGGACGAGCAACGCGCGGTGTACGCCGAACTCGCCGGCAAGACCGTGTTCAGCGCCAAGGCACGAATCGTCGAGATGCTGCAGGAGTCGGGCGAGATGATCGGAGATGCGAGGCCCATTACGCACCCGGTCAAGTTTTTCGAAAAGGGCGACAAGCCTCTCGAAATCGTCACGACCCGCCAGTGGTACATCAGCAACGGCGCGAAAGACGAAGCGCTTCGTGCGCGATTGATTGAGCGCGGCACGCAGGTCGAGTTCCACCCCGACTTCATGCGCGTGCGCTATGACAACTGGGTGGGCGGACTCAACGGCGACTGGTTGATCTCGCGCCAGCGGTTCTTCGGTGTGCCGATTCCCGTCTGGTACCCGCTCGACGGCGAGGGCAACCCCGTGTTCGACAAGCCGATTGTTCCGACCGAAGACCAATTGCCGGTCGACCCGTCATCACAGCCAGCCCCGGGTTACGACAACGACCAGCGCGGTGTCGCGGGTGGCTTCATCGGCGAGGTCGACGTGATGGACACGTGGGCGACGTCGTCGCTCACCCCGCAGATCGCGGGCAAGTGGGGCGAAGACGACGAACTGTGGAATCTCGTGTTCCCGTATTCACTTCGATCACAGGGCCAGGACATCATCCGCACGTGGTTGTTCTCAACCGTCCTGCGCGCCGAACTCGAACACGGCGTTACACCCTGGAAACACGCCGGAATTTCGGGGTTCATCGTTGACCCCGACCGCAAAAAGATGTCGAAGTCGAAGGGCAACGTCGTCACACCCCAGGGCATGCTCGACGAGCACGGTTCCGACGCGGTTCGGTATTGGGCGGCGTCAAGCCGACTGGGTACCGACGCCGCGTTCGACCCCGAAAACCCGAAGCAAATCAAGATCGGTCGGCGCCTCGCCATCAAGGTGCTCAACGCCGCCAAGTTCGTCTATTCGTTCCCCCACACCGAGGGCGCACCGGTCACCGAACCGATTGACGTCGACCTGTTGCGGCGCTTGTCCGAGGTCGTCCGCATCGCCACCGAGTCCTACGAGGGGTTCGATCACGCCCGCGCGCTGGAGGTGACGGAACAGTTCTTCTGGACGTTCACCGACGATTACCTCGAATTGGTGAAGGAACGGGCCTACCGCGACGAGGTGTCCCCCGAACAGGCGAGTGCTGTTGCGGCGCTGCGACTGGCCATCGACGTTTTCCTGCGACTTCTCGCGCCGGTCATTCCGTTCGCAACCGAAGAGGTCTGGCGTTGGACGCACGACGGATCAATTCACGTCGCGCCGTGGCCGACCGTCGACGAAATTCCGTTCGAGGGGATGAGTTCCGGTCTGCTCGGACTCTGTGGAACGGCGCTGGTCGGTATTCGCGGCGCCAAAACCGAGGCGAAAGCATCGCAAAAGACGGTCGTCACCTCGGCGACGATTACCGGTCCGGCGCTGCTCGCCGAAGCGAAAGCCGACCTCGCCGCGGTGGGCCGAATCGTCGAGCTGACACTCGTGGAATCGGAGGACGTTGCGGTCACTGCCATCGAACTCGAGGAAGCCGCCGAGTAGTTGACCACGCTGGTCAGAGGACTACAGTGACAGCATGACCGCAACCGTTCGACCCATCGAATCGCGCGACGCCGACGTCTGGCGCGAACTGTTCACCGCCTATGGGGTTTTCTACGAGACGGAGTTCACCGACCCACAGATGGACGCCGTGTGGGAGTGGCTGATGGATTCGGCTCACCCGACGAAAGCGTGGGTCGCGGAAGTGGACGGCACCGTGGTCGGATTCGGGCACCTGCGTCGACACAGCGACACGTTCACCGGCGGGCCCGCGTGGTATCTCGACGATCTGTTCACGTCCCCCGCCGCGCGCGGGCACGGCGTCGCGACCGTCATCATCGCCGCCCTGCGCACTCACGCCGATGCGAACGGCGGCGGCACCATCTCGTGGATCACCGCCGCGGACAACGCCACCGCACAGAGCGTCTACGACAAAATTGCCGCCCGGCAGACTTGGGTCACCTACGAATTGGGTGGTTAGGCCGACTTTTCCTTGGGAATTGTTCGTTCGATCATGGTGGGTCGCGCGCCCGTGTGAACCGAGTCGGCCGTCACGATGACCTTGGCGATCGAGTCGGTCGAGGGCACTTCGAACATGATGGGCCCGAGCACGTCTTCGAGGATGGCCCGCAGTCCGCGCGCACCAGTGCCGCGTTTGACGGCCAGGTCGGCGATGGCCTCGAGGGCGTCCTTGTCGAATTCGAGTTCGACCCCGTCGAGGTCGAACATCTTTTGATACTGCTTGACCAGGGCGTTTCGAGGTGCGGTGAGAATATCGATCAGAGCACCGCGGTCGAGGGGCAACACCGACGCCACAATGGGCAGGCGGCCGATGAACTCGGGGATCAACCCGAACTTGTGCAGGTCTTCCGGTTGAACTTCGGCGAACAGGTTCTGCTGTTCACCCTTGAGCTGCAGCGGAGCGCCAAACCCGACGCCGTGGCGCCCGACTCGTTGCGACACGATTTCGTCGAGCCCGGCGAACGCGCCAGCGACGATGAACAGCACGTTGGTGGTGTCAATCTGCAGGAATTCCTGGTGGGGGTGCTTGCGGCCACCCTGCGGCGGCACACTCGCAACGGTTCCCTCGAGGATTTTCAAGAGGGCCTGCTGAACGCCCTCGCCCGACACGTCACGGGTGATGGACGGGTTTTCGGCTTTGCGCGAAATCTTGTCGATCTCGTCGATGTAGATGATGCCCTTTTCGGCCCGCTTGACGTCGAAGTCGGCCGCCTGGATGAGCTTGAGCAGAATGTTTTCGACGTCTTCGCCGACATAGCCGGCTTCGGTGAGCGCGGTGGCGTCGGCGACGACGAACGGAACGTTGAGTCGCTTGGCGAGCGTCTGGGCCAGGTAGGTCTTGCCGCAACCGGTCGGACCGATCAGAAGGATGTTCGATTTGGCGATTTCGATCTCGTCCTGCACGTCGGCGGGACGAACGCCCTCTTGTGCGCGTACGCGCTTGTAGTGGTTATACACCGCGACGGACAGGGCGCGTTTGGCGGCGTCTTGACCGACCACGTATTCGTCGAGGAACGCGGCGATTTCTTTCGGCTTGGGCAGATCGATGTCGACCACATCGGCGTTCACGCCTTGAGCGGCTTCGGCGAGGCGCTCATCGATGATTTCGTTGCACAATTCGACGCACTCGTCGCAGATGTAGACGCCGGGACCGGCAATGAGTTGCTGGACGTGTTTTTGCGTCTTGCCACAGAAGGAACACTTCATGACGTCGGTGCTGTCGCCGATGCGTGACATGAGTCCTCCTTCGCGGTCTGTCCAAGCCTAGCCCCGTGCACCCGCGCGCTAGAGCAGGGCTGTCGATAACCCTTCGGCGTGGCGCGTAGGGTGGAAATATGTCGCGTCACACGCCGTTCGCTCTCGTTTTCGCCGTCGTCGCACTCACGTTCAGCGGCGCCGCTCCCGCCTTCGGTCATGCGGCGGTCACGGAAATGTCCCCGAGCAACCGGTCGTCGGTCAGCGACATCACCGAGGTGTCCGTCACCGCGAACGAGAAACTGCTCGACATCGGCGACGACGGTGCGGGTTTTGTTTTCACGGTTCGCGACGAGGACGGCCATTTTTACGGTGACGGGTGTGTCACGGTCGACGGCGACACCGCGTCGATGCCGGTCGCACTCACCGCCGCCGGCACATACGCCGTCGGGTATCGAGTCGTGTCGACTGACGGCCACCCGATCGAAGGTTCGTATTCGTTCCGCTTTGACGGAACCGACAGCGCCGAGCCCGCACCCGCGTTCCCCGAGCGACCGCGCTGTGGCGTGGCGCAAGAACCCATCCCGGTGACCGAGCCCGCCCCGGAAGAGTCCGCGCCGATCAACCCACCGCCCACCGCCGAACCCGCGACACCGTCGGACGACTTCGACCTCACGCCGTGGATCGGCCTTGTGACCATCCCCCTCGTGCTGGGCGGGGTTTGGTTGTTGATGCGCTCACTCGGTCGACATGATTCCGAGGACGACCTCGTCTAGTTAGGCGATTGACTTGCGACTCGACAGAACCTGGTCGATAAGCCCGTATTCGAGCGCTTCTGACGCGGTGAGAATCTTGTCGCGGTCGATGTCGTTGCGAATTTCTTCCACCGTCTTTTTGGTGTGGCTCGCGAGAGTGTGTTCGAGCCAATCGCGCAGACGTGCAATTTCTTTCGCTTGAATCTCGATGTCCGATGCCTGACCGCGGCCAGCATCACCGGTCGAGGGCTGGTGAATCAGAATTCGCGCGTTCGGCAGGGCGAGTCGCTTGCCGGGAGTTCCGCCGGCCGCCAACACTGCGGCAGCGGACGCGGCCTGGCCGAGAACTACGGTCTGAATCTGGGGGCGAACGTACTGCATCGTGTCGTAGATCGCGGTCATCGCGGTGAACGAGCCACCGGGCGAGTTGATGTACATGATGATGTCGCGATCGGGGTCTTGCGACTCAAGGACCAACAGTTGCGCCATGACGTCGTCGGCCGACGCGTCGTCGACCTGAACGCCGAGGAACACGATGCGGTCCTGGAACAACTTGGCGTACGGGTCGAGAAAGCGGGTGCCGTTGGCGGTGCGCTCTTCGAACTGAGGAAGGATGTATCGCGATTCGGGGACGGCGATGCCGTTGTCGTTGGTGTCAAAGTTCATGTGCCGGTCCCCTACTTCGCGTTCGTTCCGCCGCCACCGACGACATCGTCGGCCGATGCGCGGATGTGGTCGACAAAGCCGTAATCCAGGGCCTCCTGGGCGCTGAACCAACGGTCGCGGTCGCCGTCTTTCGAAACCTGTTCCGCGGTCTTGCCCGTCGCGGCGGCGGTGATTTCCGCGAGGCGCTTCTTCATGTCGTTGATGAGTTCCGCCTGAGTCTGAATGTCGCTCGCGGTTCCACCGAAGCCACCACTCGGCTGATGCAACAACACGCGCGCATTGGGCGTGATGTAACGCTTGCCCTTGGTCCCGGCGGTCAGCAAAAACTGTCCCATCGACGCGGCCATACCGATCCCGACGGTGACGATGTCATTCGGAACGAACTGCATCGTGTCGTAAATCGCCATTCCCGCCGTGATCGAACCGCCGGGCGAGTTAATGTAGAGGTAAATGTCCTTCTTGGGGTCCTCGGCGGCCAACAGCAGCAACTTGGCGGCGATTTCGTTCGCGTTGTCGTCACGAACCTCACTGCCGAGCCAGATGATGCGGTCTTTCAGCAGGCGGTCAAAAACGTTGGGGGGAAAAACAGAATCACTCATTGATTACTCCTTGGTGGCTTAGTTGCAAGCGTACCCAGTGCCGGCGGCACGTCGAGCCGATTTCGCCGAGGGCAAAACCCTCGACGGCGGCGTGAAACCTAGGGTGTCAGGCTCGCGTTGAAAAATGCCACGAGTACGGCCGCGTATCGATCGGTTTCGGACAACATGCCTTCGGTGTGATCCGCGCCCACGAA
>CANKTR010000060.1 GCA_947486475.1 Microbacteriaceae bacterium
AACCCGGACGACCCGACGGGGAAGTCGACGATGCGGCGCATCACCGACGTTCTCGACGTGTGGTTCGACTCGGGGTCTATGCCGTTCGCGCAGGTTCACTACCCGTTCGAGAACCGGGAGTGGTTCGACACCCACAACCCAGCCGACTTCATCGTCGAGTACATCGGCCAGACGCGCGGTTGGTTCTACACGCTCCACGTGTTGTCGACCGCGCTCTTCGATCGACCCGCGTTCACCAACGTCATCAGCCACGGAATCGTTCTGGGCAACGACGGACAAAAGATGTCGAAGTCGCTGCGGAACTATCCCGATGTGTCCGAGGTGTTTGAACGCGACGGAGCCGACGCGATGCGGTGGTTCCTCATGTCCTCGAGCGTCATTCGCGGGGGGAACCTCGTCGTCACCGAAGAGGGCATTCGCGAATCCGTCCGCCAGTTCCTTTTGCCCCTGTGGAGCACGTACTACTTTTTCACTCTTTATGCCGGAGACATCGAGCCGGTTCGCCGCACCGATTCGACGAACGTGCTCGACCGGTATCTTCTGGCGAAGACGCATGCGCTGGTGGAGCGGGTCACCGCAGAACTCGACGCCCTCGACAGCCCGATGGCGGCCGCATCGATTCGCGATTTCGCCGACGTGTTGACCAACTGGTACGTCCGACGTTCGCGCGATCGGTTCTGGGACGGCGACGACCGTGACGCTGTCGACACGCTGTACACCGTCCTCGAGACGGTCTGCCGGGTCGCGGCACCGCTCGCACCGCTCGTGACCGAGGAAGTCTGGCGCGGTCTGACGGGTGGCGAGAGCGTTCACCTGACGGACTGGCCCGACGCGACCGAGTTCCCGGCGGACGACAAGCTCGTTCAAGCGATGGACCGCGTCCGTGAGGTCGCGTCGGCGGGACTCGCGTTGCGGAAGGCACAGGGTCTCCGTGTCCGCCTGCCCCTCGCAAGCCTCACCGTCGTCGTGCCCGAGGCACCGACCATCCCCGCGTTCTCGGACATCCTGCGCGAAGAACTCAACGTGAAGTCCGTATCCGTTGTCGAACTGCGCGAAGAGTCGATCGGCGAATACGGGATAACCCGCCGCCTGTCCGTCAACTCGAGGACACTCGGACCCCGAATCGGTGGTCAGGTTCAACAGGTCATCGCGGCGACCAAGTCGGGGGACTGGTCGGTCGACGGCGACGTCGTCACGGCTGGCGGAATCGCGCTCGAGGCGGGCGAATACGACCTCGTCCTCGATGTCGCGGACACCGCGGTTGCGGTCTCGTTCCTCGGAAATGCTGGGTTTGTCGTTCTCGACACCGTGGTCACCCCCGAACTCGCCGCCGAAGGCCTCGCCCGAGACGTCGTGCGCGCGGTCCAACAGGCGCGAAAGGATGCGGGTCTCGACGTCAGCGACCGAATCCGACTCGAAATCGAAAGTGACGCGGTCACAATCGTGGCGATGCGCGACCATCAGGATTTGATCGCCGGCGAGACGCTCGCGCTCGAAATCGAATTCCGTGACGGCTCGTCGGGAACGGTCGAGGTCGGCGACGGTGCCCGAATTCGCGTCGGACTGGAAAAAGCGTGACCGATTTCCGCGCCGAAGTCGGAAAGATTTTCGAGTCGCTCGTCGCCCGAATCGGTGAACGCTCTCCTCAGCCGCGGCTTCACGCCACACGCAGGGCGGTCGAGTACCTCGGCAACCCGCAACAGATGTATTCCATCGTTCACATCACGGGAACTAACGGCAAAACCTCGACGGCCCGGATGATCGAAGCGCTGTGCCGCGCGCACGGACTCCGAACGGGCCTGATGACCAGCCCTCACCTGCGTTTCGTCACCGAACGCATCATGATTGACGGCAAACCCATCGGCGACGAACAGTTTGTCGACAACTGGCGGGACGTCGAGCCCTACATCCAGTTGGTGGACAGCGAACTCGTCGCCGCGGGTGAAGTGCCCCTCACCTATTTCGAAACGCTCACCGTCCTTACGCTCGCCGCGTTCGCCGATGCCCCGGTCGACGTGGCGGTTCTCGAGGTCGGAATTGGCGGCGAGTGGGACTCGACGAATGTGGCTGACGCGGACGTCGCAGTGTTCACGCCCATCGGCATTGACCACGCGGAACTCCTCGGCGACACCGTTGCGAAAATCGCTCGCAACAAAGCGGGAATCATCAAGCCGGGCAGCATTGTCGTCACGGCAACCCAAGAACCCGACGCGCTCGCCGAAATCGTGCGGGCGGCCGACAAGTTCGGCGACGAACTGTTTGTCGAAGGCGACAACTTCGAACTCAAATCGAATCTGTCGGCGGTGGGTGGGCAAGTGCTGCAGGTTCGGGGGCGCGCGAGCGCTTACCGCGACGTTCCCGTCACACTGCACGGAGCCCACCAGGCTCATAATGCGGCCCTCGCCATCGCCGCGGTCGAATCGCTGTTCGGAAACGGGTCGCGTCCCATCCCCGACGAGATCCTCAGCGCGGCTCTCGGGAACGTCACCAGCCCCGGCCGGCTTCAATACCTCGCCGCAAATCCGCCCATCATCGTCGACGCGGCCCACAATCCGCACGGCGCGCAGGCCCTCGCCACCGCAATCACCGACGTGTTGCCGTTCGAGAAGGTGTGGGTTGTGCTCGGTGTGCTGGACGACAAGGATTCCCGCGGGATCATCGAAGCGCTGGACCCCGTCGTCGCTGGTTTCGTCTGCACGCAGTCCGGATCGGACCGGGCGACGCAAGCGCACGAGCTCGCCGAGACTGTTGCGGCTCTTGTTGGACCAGGAAAAGTCCACGCCGAGCCGACACTCGCATCCGCGATCGAGACAGCAAAGGGCCTGTGTGGACCGGCGGATGCGATTATGGTGACAGGGAGCATCACGCTCGTCGGTGACGCCATCACCCTCGCTCGATCGGAGAACTGGACATGAGTGAACGACGCGAACGAACCGCGACCGAGTCGCTGCTCACGGTAGCGTTCGGGGTCGAGATGTCGACGGTCGTGTTTGGGGCCATCGCAATCGCCGGACTGTACAAAGACCGCTGGCTCGAAGTATTAATCTCCGCGGTGTTGCTTATCGGCCTCCTCGCCATGGCGAGTGCAACGCTGCGTCGAGGTCTGCACCCGATTGTCTACGCCTCGCAGGCGGTGCTCGCCCTGCCCATCGTCACCGAACCGCTGTGGGGCGTCGCGTGGGTGATGTGCATGATTTTCTGGGTCTTCTGTCTCGTCAAGGGGCAACAGCTTGACCGTCGAAAGGAACAACAATGACCGAAATTCAGGACACCCTCGTCCTCATCAAACCGGATGGCACCGAGCGAAACCTCGTCGGCGAAATTCTTCGTCGCATTGAGGCGAAGGGTTACCAGATCGCCGACCTGAGAATGCTCACCCCCGACCGTGACCTGTTGACGAAGCACTACGAAGAGCACGAGGGCAAGCCCTTCTTTGAACCACTCGTCGAGTTCATGTCGAGTGGACCCGTCGTAGCCGTCCGGGTTCGCGGACACCGCGTCATCGAAGGATTTCGCTCCCTCGCCGGCGCGACCGATCCGACTCCCGCAGCACCGGGCTCCATTCGTGGCGACCTCGCCCGGGACTGGGGACTGAAAGTTCAAAAGAACCTCGTCCACGGCAGCGACTCACCCGAGTCCGCCGAGCGCGAACTCGCCCTCTGGTTTTAGTACCCGTTTATCAGCATCGGGACGAGCAGAGGGAACTGCGCGATGATCGCAATCGCAATCGTTCCGAGGTTGGCGACGACGAGAACCCACGAGTAGGGAAGTAGCGTGCCGCCGATTCGGGACAGCCGGTCGTTGTCGACCAGCAGCTTTTCCCGAAGAAGCCACGGCACGAGAATCCACAACAGGGTGGATTGTGTCGCCCAGGTGATCATGCAGTACAGGCACAGGAAACCGATTTCGTAAACGGCCGAGATGAACAGCCACATCAAGAAGAACCAGGCGAGGAAGTTCCCAACGAGGAACGCGCGCCAGTACCAGCGCGCGAAGGTTGCGCCGGCGAGCATCGCCGCACCCGTCGCGGACACGACCCCCCAACCGATGAGTCCCCAGAAATAGTTGGGGACGCCGAAGAACGCGCGGGAGGCCTCGGACTGCATCACGTTCCCGCAACTGAAGAAGGGGTTGATGTTGCAGGAGGGCTGGGTTCCGTCTTTGAGCAGGTAGTACCCCTCGGTCGACAGTGTCAACGCGGCCCACGCCGAAATCAGACCCAGAACAAGGATGAAGGTGCCGAACGCGATTCGGCCGCGGAAGGTGGGGTTCACCTCTTCATTATCCACCACTCGAGTGAACCTCCAGCCGTGGGCCCACTTTGGGGTTATGCTGGTTAAGCGCGATTGTCGCGCAGAACTTTCCCCGGCTCACCGGGCTGGAAATCGAAAGATTCGAGCGGATAGCCAGTTCCGTGCGTAGTGACAGTACGCGGATCGCGTCACTCGATGCGGTCGCAACACAAGATTAGAAGCTCTGCTTCACAGATTTAGATTTCGTGAGAAATCGCCGAGAGGTGCACCTGAAAATGGTGAAGAAAAAGGATTTTGACCCGAACGACCAGGTGTTGTCTCCGTTCGTAGTACCCGAGGCACGGCCGGAACCGACCGAGTCGAGCGCCGCGCCGGCCGCGCCTGAAGCGGACTCGACCGACGCTGCCGAAGCGGCCGCAAAGCCAGCTTTCGAGCCCATTGTGCTCGACAACGCGATGCAACTGGTGTTCCGCCCGCCGGCACCCGAATACATCCCGGTTCGTGCGAGCCGGCCAATCGAAGACGAAGGCCCGTCGGTCCGCCGCCGTAGCCGCGGTAATCGAGCCGAACGGTCCGAGCGCGTCGAGCGGGTCTACATCGAGCCGGAACAGATTTCCGAGCCGCAGCGCATTCGCGGTTCCACCCGCATCGAAGCGAAGCGTCAGCGCCGCCGCGATTCCCGCGACAGCGGTCGCCGCCGTCCGGTCGTCACGGAAACCGAGTTTCTCGCGCGTCGGGAAAGCGTCGATCGGAAAATGATTGTTCGGTCGAAAGACGGCCGAATCCAAATCGGTGTTCTCGAAGACACGGTTCTGGTCGAGCACTACGTGGCGCGGTCGACCGAGTCGAGCATCATCGGAAACGTGTACATCGGAAAAGTGCAGAACGTGCTTCCCTCGATGGAAGCCGCGTTCGTCGACATCGGTCGGGGCCGCAATGCGGTGCTGTACTCGGGCGAAGTGGATTGGGACGCCGCGACGACAGAGGACAATGCCAACCAACCTCGGCGTATCGAGATGGCTCTCAAGACGGGTGACCCGTTGCTCGTTCAGGTCACCAAGGACCCTGTCGGCCACAAGGGTGCTCGACTGACGAGCCAAATCACTCTGCCGGGCCGTTATGTCGTGTACGTCCCCAGCGGTTCCATCAACGGGATCTCGCGTAAGTTGCCCGACTCGGAACGCTCGCGGTTGAAGGCGATCCTGTCCACGGTTCTGCCCGAAAATGCGGGCGTGATTGTCCGAACCGCGGCCGAGGGTGCGACGGAAGAACAGTTGACGCTCGACGTCAAGCGATTGACCGCGCAGTGGGATGCGATTCAGAAGAAGGCGGAAAAGGGAAACGGACCGGTGCTCTTGCACTCGGAGCCGGACCTCCTGGT
>CANKTR010000061.1 GCA_947486475.1 Microbacteriaceae bacterium
ACGGTCCCCGTGGCCGTCTCAGGCTGGGGTGAACGAATCGCCACAGCTGGACTCATCACTGTCGACGCGCACCTTGACGTCCGTGATGGCGTCAGCAACGGCTCACCGGTTCGGCGGTTGGTGGAGGAATTCGGAGTCGACCCCAACCGAGTGGTTCAAATCGCTATCGCCGATTTTGCGAACTCCACCGAATATTTGCAGCGTGTGAGCGACTGGGGAGTAACGGTCATCACACGGGACGACGTCGCGCGGCGGGGCGTTGCCGCTGTCGTGACGGAAGCCCTCGAGATCGCGGGTGCGGCGGGTGGCCCAATTCACGTCGACCTCGACATCGATGCCTGTGACCGCTCCGTTGCTCCGGCCTGTCCGGCGTCGATTCCTGGCGGACTCAGCGCCTACGAGATGCGTCAGTTTGCCCGCGGGTTCGCGCGGGATGACCGCGTCGTCACGATTGACCTCGCCGAGGTGGATGCGGCGGCCGACTCCGCCGACGGTAGGACCGTTCGGCTGACGGCGCTGTGCGTGCTCGAAGCCCTCGCGGGTTTGTCCGAGCGCTAACTCCACACGTTGCGAACAAGGTTCACGCCGGGGCGATACGCGAGGTGGACGTGGTTCGGCGCGTCGAGTTCGACGATGTGCGCGAGCGAACCGACCTCAAGGTTCCCCAGCACGGGTGACCCGAGAGAAATCGCCCCGCCTTTGGTCGACGACCACAGCGCTTCCGACGGGGTCATCCCCATCTCGCGCACCGCAATCGCGATGCAGAACGCCATCGACGACGTGTAGGACGAGCCGGGGTTGCAGTTCGTGGCGAGAGCAACGTTGATTCCCGCGTCAATCAGACGGCGGGCGTCGGGGTAGGGCTGGCGGGTCGAAAAATCAGCCCCGGGCAGAAGCGTCACGACACGCCAATCCTTCGCGATCTCGGTGATGTCCGAGTCGGTGAGGAACGTTCCGTGGTCGATGCTCGCGACGTCGTGTTCCAACGCCATCTGGACGGACGCGGACGGACCGAGTTGTGCCGCGTGAATGTGGGTTCGAATGTCGCGAGTCATTCCCTCGTCGAGGATTCGCTGTGCTTGCGCCACGGTAAAGGCGCCGTCCTCACAAAAGACGTCCATCGCGTTGATGTAGGGCTCGACAGCGTCGAGCATGGGCCCGCAGACGAGGTCAACGTAGTCATCCGCGCGCTGAGCGTATTCCGCAGGGACAACGTGGGCTCCGAGGAAGGTGACGTGCTCGGTGAACTCGCGAGCGATTCGCGCGAGGCGTTCTTCGTGCTCGACGGACAATCCGTAGCCCGTCTTGATCTCGACGGTCGTCGTTCCCTGAGCGCGCATCTCGGCGATGCGCCCGCCAATCAATGCCCGGAGTTCGTCGTCCGTTGCCGCGCGCGTCGCCGCGACCGTTGTCGCGATGCCACCCGCGGTGTAGGGCTCACCCGCCATCCGAGCCGCGAATTCGGCCGATCGATCCCCGGCGAACGCGATATGGGTGTGCGAGTCCACGAAACCCGGAATCACACACCGGCCTCCGACGTCGATGAAATTGGTCTCTCCGCCGGGTCGCGTGGCGGCGTCGGCATTCGACCCGACCCACGTGATGACACCGTTGTCGAACTCAATCGCCGCATCGCGCAGAATCCCGAATCGGTCACCCCAGCGGGGGTCGTTGGTGACGAGTTCCCCGATGTTACGCAGCAGCGTGGTCATGGCTTCAGGCTACTCAAATCTCCCACATCGGCACACGCAAACCGCGTTCACGGGCGACCTCGTCGGCGCGCTCGTAGCCCGCGTCGACGTGACGCATGACTCCCGAACCGGGGTCGTTCACGAGGACACGTGAGACTTTTTCGGCAGCCAGGTCGGTGCCGTCGACGACGAGCACCTGTCCGCTGTGAATCGAACGCCCGATACCGACCCCGCCGCCGTGGTGCAGCGACACCCAGGTCGCTCCGCTGGCGGTGTTGAGAAGGGCATTGAGCAGCGGCCAGTCCGCGATCGCGTCACTGCCGTCGAGCATCGCTTCGGTTTCGCGATAGGGCGAGGCGACGGAACCCGAGTCGAGGTGGTCGCGTCCGATGACGATGGGGGCGCTGACTTCGCCGTTCTTCACCATTTCGTTGAACCGCAGTCCCGCGAGGTGGCGTTCCTTGTACCCGAGCCAGCAGATTCGTGCGGGCAGTCCCTCGAAGTGAACTTTGTCGCCCGCCTTGGTAATCCAGCGCTCGAGGTGCTCGTCCTCGGGAAACAACTCGACAATCGCCTTGTCGGTCGCCGCGATGTCGGCGGGGTCGCCGGACAGCGCCACCCACCGGAACGGACCCTTGCCCTCGGCGAACAGCGGCCGGATGTACGTGGGAACGAAACCGGGGAAGTCGAAGGCGCGGTCGTACCCGCCCAGTTCGGCTTCGCG
Organism: Microbacteriaceae bacterium; assembly: GCA_947486475.1. The sequence goes on from CANKTR010000061.1 coordinate 2,416, forward strand.
GCGGATCGAGTTGCCGTAGTCGAACACCACGGCACCCTTGTCCTGGAACTCGACCATCGCCTTGACCTGTTTGGCCATGGCCGCACGCGAACGGAGAGTGAACCCGTCGGGGTCTTTGGCGGCGTCCGCGAGCCACGCGTCCACCGACTCGCCCTCGGGAAGGTACGACAGCGGGTCGTGCGCGCTGGTCTGGTCGGTGACGATGTCAATGTCGACGCCGCGCCGCAACATCTCGGGGAACACCGTCGCCGCGTTACCGACAAGTCCGACCGAACGCGGAATCCGCTTTTCCTTGGCGTCGAGAGCGCGCTCGATGGCAACGTCGATGTCGTCCGTCATCTCGTCAAGGTATCCGTGGTCGACACGGCGCTGAAGGCGTTCGGTGTCGACATCGACAATGAGAACGACGCCGTCGTTCATGGTGACGGCGAGCGGCTGAGCGCCGCCCATTCCGCCGCACCCACCCGTGAGTGTCAGCGTGCCGGCGAGCGTTCCGTTGAACTTCTCGCGCGCGACCGCTCCGAACGTCTCGTAGGTGCCCTGCAAAATCCCTTGAGTGCCGATGTAGATCCACGACCCGGCGGTCATCTGGCCGTACATCGTGAGGCCCTCGGCCTCGAGCTTGCGGAATTCGGGCCAGTTCGCCCAGTCCCCGACGAGGTTGGAGTTCGCGATGAGGACTCGCGGCGCCCACTCGTGCGTCGTGAAAATCCCGACGGGCTTGCCGGACTGGACAAGAAGAGTCTCGTTGGCTTCGAGACCGTCGAGGGCGTGCACGATAGCGTCGAAAGCAAGCCAGTTGCGGGCGGCACGACCGGTTCCGCCATAGACGACGAGATCGTCGGGACGCTCGGCCACATCGGGATCCAGGTTGTTCATGAGCATCCGCTTGGCGGCCTCGGTGGACCAGTGCTTGGCCGTGATGGTGCTGCCACGGGCGGCGCGAACAACGCGCGGCTCGTGTCCGGGGACTGATCCGCCAACGGGAATGATGCTCATGGTTGTGTCCTTTACTGGAGTGGGCCGGTGGTGGCTTCGGCAAGACCAAGAATGCGTCGAGACTGAACGAGCTCGACCACGGCGTCGATCTCGGGAGACAAGAAACGGTCGGGACCCGGTCCGCCACTCGCCTGATTGACGGCGTCGATAACCGGTTGTGTTGCGGGGGAACCGAGCACGTCGCGCAAAGCGGCACCACGCGCGGCGGTCAGTAGTTCGATGGCGAGAACGCGGGAAAGTCCGTCAATCGCACGGCGAAGTTTCCGTCCAGCGGCCCACCCCATCGACACGTGGTCTTCTTGCATCGCGGACGACGGGATCGAATCCACCGACGCGGGCACGGCCAGTCGCTTCAGCTCGCTCACTATTCCGGCGGCGGTGTACTGGGCGATCATGAGCCCACTGTCGACGCCCGCTTCGTGGGCGAGGAACGGGGGGAGTCCGTGGCTGCGCGCCTTGTCGAGAAAACGGTCGACGCGTCGCTCGCTCATCGACGCGACATCGGCGACGGCAATCGCGAGAAAGTCGAGCACGTATCCGATGGGTGCGCCGTGAAAGTTTCCGTTCGATTCAACCCGGTAGTCGACGGTGACGACGGGGTTGTCGATCGCCGAGGCGAGTTCCTGCCCGGCGACGCGCTGGGCGTGCTCGACGGTATCGCGGGCAGCGCCGTGGACCTGCGGGGCACATCGAATCGAATAGGCGTCTTGAACCCGGGTGTCCTCCGGGCCGGCGTGGCTCGCGACGAGCGGGCTGCTGGCGAGAAGGGCGCGAACGTTGGCCGCGGCCGCACGCTGGCCGGGGTGGGGGCGCAGCACCTGAAGGTCGTCGGCGAACACACGGTCGGTGGCCAGGAGCCCTTCGACTGAGAGGGACAACGAGACGTCGGCCACGCGCAGCAGGTGGCGGAGGTCGTCGATCGCGAGCACCAACATCGCGGTCATTCCGTCCGTCCCGTTGATAAGCGCGAGGCCCTCCTTTTCGCGCAGTTCAACCGGCGCGATTCCGGCCGCGTCCAGCGCAGCACGGGAATCCATCGCCGTTCCCGAAGCATCGCGAACACGTCCTTCGCCCATCAGCGCGAGAGCGCAGTGTGACAACGGCGCGAGGTCGCCCGAGCAACCGAGTGACCCGTACTCAAAAACGATCGGCGTGATTCCGGCGTTGAGCATCGCCGCGTACGTTTCGACAACGACCGGGCGGACCCCGGTTCGACCGGTCATCAACGTCGACAGGCGCTGTGCCATCAGGCCACGGATGACTTCGGTTTCGATTTCCGGGCCGGTTCCCGCCGCGTGCGAACGGATGAGGGACCGCTGCAATTGCACCCGCTGGTCGTCGGGGATGAACTGGGTCGCGAGGGCTCCAAAGCCGGTCGAAATGCCGTAGTGCGGTTCGGGATCGGTTGCGAGGGCATCGATCGCGGCACGTGTCGTTGCGACCGCCTGCACCGCCGATGCGTCGAGTTCGATCCTCTGACCGTGACGGGCAATGCCGATCAACTCGTGTTCCGAGAGGGGTCCCGACCCCATGACAACTGCTGTGTTGGCGACCATGTTTCGATTACACACCAGCAACGACGGTGCGGGCAGGGTTCGAGGCGATAATCTGTCTGGTATGTCAGACAAAGTTCAGGTACCGGCCGCGGATGCGACCCTGCGGATACTGAGCTATCTTGCGCGCCAACGGGGAAGTGTGCCCGCGGGAACAATCGCGCTGGCACTCGACCTTCCCCGGTCGACCACGTATCACCTGCTCTCGACTCTCCTCGATCACGGTTACGTCGTCAACGGAGATCGGCGTTGGGCTATGGGTGTCCGAGCCCACGATTTGGGCACGGGCTATGTTCGGCAAGAGCCGTTGGCGTTGGTCGGACGAAACCTCGTCACGCGATTGGCTGATTCCGTGGGCGAAAACGCGCACCTCGCGGTCCTGCACGGACGCGATGTTGTGTATGTGGTCGAGGGTCGAGCCCCCGGTCGGCCGTCCCTTGTCTCAAACGTCGGTGTGAGGCTTCCCGCCCACCTGACGGCGAGTGGCCGATCGAT
>CANKTR010000062.1 GCA_947486475.1 Microbacteriaceae bacterium
CGACCTGTGCGAACCCCCGATACTTGTCCTCAACCGCGCAACCCCGGGGTCCGGTGCCGATGCGGCGGACGCCATTCATCGCTTCAGTGACCACATCGTGCGAACCGTCATCCCGGCCGACGGGAGAAGGGGAGTCGACGAGGCATTGGGTCGAGCCCGGAGTCACCCCATATTGTGGCGACAGGTCGTAGAACATGCGGGAGTGAAATTACCGACTCCGCGGAAGATGCGGTGGCGGCGGTAGCCTGTAAAGCATGCTGACCCTCGCCGAAATCGTCGCGGAACAGGCGTCGTTGCCTGCCGATGACGTCGAGTGGTTGCAGGACCTCGTTCGCGAGGGCCAACTTGTCGCCGACCTTTCGCTCGCGGACATCGCGATGTGGGTGCGGACGAAGGATGGCTCGTGGGTCGCGGTTGCGCTCTTTCGGGCGAGCACGGCGAGCACTGTTTTCTATCGCGACATTGTCGGCACACGCATCAGCGACCCCTGGGACAAGTTAGTCGACGAGTGCCAGCGTCGGGGAACGATGGTCGAACCGACCGAGCCGATCTGGTTCGAAGAGACGGTAACGGTGGTCCGGGCAATTCCGATTCGCCGCCGCGGAGGTCCTGAGCCCATCGCGGTGCTGACCCGCCACGCTCTCGTGACGGACAACACCGCGAATCGACAGGCGCAGACGTTCATTGAATCCGCCGAGCAGATCTATTCGATGATTGCTGAAGGAGACTTCCCCGATCCGTCGCAGCGCGACGGTCCGAAACTCGGCGCACCGCGTGCGTCGGACGGTCTGATCAAACTGGACCGCGATGGCACCGTCACCTATGCGAGCCCCAACGCGTTGTCGTCGTTCAACCGGATGGGGTATTCGGCCCCGATGGAGGGGATGGGCCTCGCCGAAGTTGCGCGACAAATCGGAAACACCGAAGCACTTGCCGCCAACGAAATGTTACCGATGGTGGTGAGCGGGCGTGTGGCGGGGCAAACCGACTTTTTCGCTGGGCCCACCATCATCGCGGTCCGCGGGATCCCGTTGACCCAGAGCGGCGAAAGAATCGGCGCCATCCTGTTGCTGCGTGACGTCACGGATCTTCGCCGGCAGGAACGCGAATTGTCGAGCAAGAACGCAACCATCCGCGAGATTCATCACCGGGTGAAAAACAATTTGCAAACAGTCGCCTCGCTGTTGCGCATCCAGGGCCGGCGGACCAAATCGGCGGCCGTCAAGGACGCCCTCGCCCAGGCGATGCGGCGGGTAGAGGCGATCGCGGTGGTTCACGACGCTCTCGCGACGGGGCTGGCACAAACGGTGGACTTCGACGAGGTTGCCGCCCGCGTCTCGCCCCTTGCCGCCGAGGTCGCGAACACGGGCGGGCCGACGGTTCGACCCACGATTAAGGGCACCTTTGGCGATCTGCCGAGCGAATTCGCGACCCCGTTGGCCATCGTCTTGACAGAACTCATCACGAACGCGGTGGAGCACGGTCTCAAAGACGTCACCGATGGCACGGTGACCGTTCGAGCGGATCGCGCCGCCGACCATTTGCGCGTGTCGGTGAGTGACAACGGCCCAGGCGTCGATGCGTCGACAATCGGTCAGGGACTCGGAACCCAGATCATCCGAACTCTCGTCGAGAACGAATTATCGGCGACAATCGAGTGGTCGCGCGGTGATGCGGGCGGAACGGTCGTGACGATTGACATTCCGCTGCGCTACATCGCGGCGGCGAAGGGTCTTAAATGACGAAACGCCTCCGAAGAGGCGTTTCGCGTTGGGGCGTTAGGACGCGCGGCGAGCGCGAGCTGCGCGGCGCTTGAGCGCACGACGCTCATCTTCGCTGAGGCCACCCCAGACACCGGAGTCCTGGTTGGACTCGATGGCGTACTGAAGGCAGTTTTCGATGACGGGGCACTGCGCACAAACTTGCTTCGCCTTGTCAATTTGGTCAAGTGCCGGGCCAGTGTTGCCGACGGGGAAAAACAATTCCGGGTCGACCGTGAGGCAAGCGGCTTTATCGCGCCAATCCATGGTGATCTCCTTAATTGGTGCCGACACTCAATTGGGCCGACGGACGCCTCAAGAATTCGGCATCGTGGGTGGGACGGAAGTGTTGGTAACCGCACGCGACATCGGGTGCGAACATCAACCTCTAATAGGTTCTCACGATTGGCCGATAAGGTCAAGGGTATTTGAGAGAATTGTTTAGTGGCCGTTAACCCTAAATCTTTCGCGGTGTATGCGATTGTCGCTATCGTGTTCCTTCAAACCCTTGGACTGTGGTTCGTTTCGGCGCTATTTGTCGTCGACACCGCGACGCAGCCATCGAACTCACTCGCTGGCGCAATCTTCCTCGACGTCATGATTATTCTGTCCGCAGCCGCGATGTCGGTCGCAACCGTGATGTTCGCGCGGGGCCGGCCGGCGACTCGAAGCGCCATCATCGTGTGGCAAATGACGGTGATCGGAATCGGGATTGCCTCGGCACAGGGAACGGAACCGCGCTGGGACGTTGCTGCCCTGTTCATTGTGCCCGCCGCCGCGGTTACCGTTTTGTTGCTTTTCAGTCCCCACGTTTCGGGTCATCTTGACCCCGACGAACGCTGATTGGTTCGGGTGCCTTGTCTAGGTAAGGTTCGCCTTTCTAGAAACTGGGGGACATTCTTGGTTGACTTGGCGGATGTCGAGCGAAACCTCCGAACCTCACCGCGTCGCACACCTTGCCCGGTTGAACTGGCTTCGCGCCGGAGTGCTCGGTGCGAACGACGGAATAGTCTCGATTTCAGCCCTCGTTGTCGGTGTCGCCGCGGCGACATCGGACATCGGGCCCATCATGATTGCGGGAGTGGCCGGACTCGCCGCCGGAGCCATCTCAATGGGACTCGGCGAATATGTTTCCGTGAGCAGCCAGCGCGACAGCGAACTCGCCTTGATTGTCAGAGAAAAGCGTGACCTGATCGAGCAACCCGAGGCTGAACTGGCCGAGTTACAGACAATTTACGAACACAAGGGTTTGAGCCCGGAGACAGCCAAGCAGGTCGCCAAGGAACTGACGGCTCACGACCCGATTCGCACACACCTCGAAGCCGAGTTCAACATTCTTGAAGCCCACATCGTCAACCCGTGGCACGCAGCGTTGTCGTCCACCGGATCGTTTCTCGCGGGCGCTCTGCTTCCGTTCCTGACGGTCTTGTTCGCCGCGGAACAGTTCAGAATCCCGGCAACAATCGTTGCATCCATCGTCGCCCTCGCGGGCACGGGCGCTGCTGGCGCTTACTTAGGCGGCAGCTCGATGGCGAAATCGGTGATTCGGGTTGTCATCGGTGGATCGGCGGCACTCGCCGTCACGTTCGCGATTGGATCGCTCTTCAATACCTCGATGTCCTAGACGCCGAGTTTTTCGCGCAACATGTCAACGTGGCCGGTGGCCTTGACGTTGTAGAGCGCGTGGGTGATCACACCGTTTCCGTCGATGACGAACGTCGAGCGGATGACGCCTTGCACCTCTTTGCCATACATGTTTTTCGTTCCGAAGGCACCGTAAGCCTTGAGAGCCTCTTTGCTCTCGTCCCCGAGCAGGAGGAAGGGAACGCTTTCCTCGTCGGCGAACTTCTGCAGGTCTTTGCCAGAGTCGGGGGAAACGCCGATGACGACATATCCCTTGCCCGTAAAGGCGGCCATGTTGTCGCGGAAGTCACAGGCCTGCGTGGTGCAGCCGGGGGTCATCGCCTTGGGGTAAAAGTAGACGATGACGTTCTGGCCCGCGAAGTCCGCGAGCGAGCGGTGTGTTCCCGACGCGTCGGGAAGAGTGAATGCGGGGGCTTTGTCGCCAGCGTTAAGTGTCATGGTTTTAGGATACCTGAGTCAATTAGGAAGATTTCGATAGACAACTCGGCGGTGGCGTGCAGAAACCACGACGATGAGCAGCTCGGCATCTCGGACGCGATACACAATTCGATAGTCGCCCACCCTCACTCTGAACAGATCAGTGAACCCCGTTAGCTTCTTGCTCGCGGGGGGACGAGGGTGATTGGAGAGTAGTTCGGTAGCCCGGAAGATTCGTCCGCGCGTCGCGATATCAAAACCTTTCACGTTTTTGATCGCATCACGAGACCAGGTAACGCGATACGGCTCAGTCACGGGTAATGCCAAGTTCGGCTGCGACCTCGTCCAACGTATAGGTGGGCGCTCCGTTATCGACCTTTGCCAGGCTGGCGAGTGCCATCTCGATATCCCGCGAATCTTCGAGCACCTGGAGAGCAAGTTTGGCGAGTGCGGCATCCATAACGGCGACAGTCGGACGACCGTGATCGGTGATGATGAGGGGTTCGTGCCGTGCGGCTTCGACGGTTTCCGCCCAGTTCTGGCGGGCGTGGGACGAGGTGACGGAGTTCATGTCTAAATTGTACTATTTAGACGAAATCGGGTCAACCCTTTTCGAGAACGGCCCGGACCTCGCCGACGAGCGTTTGCCAGCGCGCGTGTTCCTGGCTCCCAACGATGAGGTAATTGGTGACGAAACCGAAGCTTGCGCGGTGGGTGACATCGGCAAAACCCGCCTGCCCGCCGAAACCGTCGTGGCCAAACGAGTCCGGGCTCAGCAGTGGCGATCGCGCCTCACATTCGAGCATCACACCGAATCCGCGCTCGGGCCACGGACCGGGCTCGCCCCACACCGACGGCCCGGTTACGCGACGTTCTCGCATAACACCCACCGTCGTGTCGGAAAGAACTCGCACGCCACTAGTCGAGGTCACGGTTGACGACCACATGGCAGCCAACCCCCTCGCCGTCGAGATGCCGTTCGCGCCGGGAAGCACGCCCTGATAAACCCGGGGGTCGTTGTAGCCGATGTTGGGGTGAATACCTGCGCCGGCGGGAAACGCGTTCCCGAACGACATCGCGCGTGACTGCAAATCAGCCGGTGAGCCCGGCTCTAGCGCGCGTCCGACAGGCCAATCGGTTTCGACGAATTCCGCAACGCGTTCGCAGTGTTCCGAGGGCAATCCAATCCACGCTTCGACACCGAGCGGGTGAGCGAGTTCGTCGTGCAGCATCGCGCTGAGGCTCCGACCGTCAACACGGCGAACCAACTCGTCGACGAGCGTTCCAAAGGTGATCGCGTGATACGCATACTCCGTTCCGGGCTCCCACAGCGGTTCCTGTGAGAGCAGCTCGCGAATCACGCTGTCGTGGTCGAGCACTTGGTCGAGGGTCATGTCGCCGCGCACAGCGGACAGCCCCGCACGGTGCTCCATCAAACCTCGAACGGTCAACGTAGTGCTGATCGCGCTGAACTCGGGCCAGTACTCGACGAGTGGCGCATCGGGATCGAGCGCGCCGGACTCAACGAGCGTCGCGACCAGAATCGAGACGAGCCCCTTGGTGTTGGAGAACATGAGCGAAAGAGTGCC
>CANKTR010000063.1 GCA_947486475.1 Microbacteriaceae bacterium
CGCACACGGACCGATGTCGATGTGGTGGACTGGACAATCGAGGCGGTCAATCGAGGGGCAGGAGAGTTGCTGGTGAATTCCATTGATGCCGACGGTACGCGAAGCGGTTTCGATCTCGACCTGATTGCGGCGGTTCGCTCTGTCGCCCGAGTGCCGCTCATTGCGTCAGGTGGCGCGGGACGATTGTCCGACTTCGCGCCCGCCGTTTATGCCGGTGCGGACGCGGTGTTGGCTGCTAGCGTTTTTCACGCGGATGAGATCACCATCGACGACGTCAAGGGGGCAATCCGCGCGGAAGGATTCGAGGTGCGATCGTGAACATCGAGGACGTGAAGTTCGGGCCGGACGGACTTGTCGTGGCCGTGGTGCAACAACACGACACCCGAGAGGTCTTGATGGTCGCCTATATGAATGCCGAGGCCGTGCGCCGAACACGAGCAGAGGGTCGCGTGACCTATTGGAGTAGGTCCCGAAACGAATACTGGCGAAAAGGCGATACGTCGGGAAACACTCAACGACTCGTCTCGATCAGTGCGGACTGCGACGGTGATGCGCTCCTCGTCGTTGTGGATCAGAGCGGACCCGCTTGTCACACCGGCTCGACGAGTTGTTTCGCGGCGGACGGTGAGGTGCGGTCGTGACCACGACGCGGGCCGAATTTGACGCCGCGGTTGCGGCGGGACCAGTCGTCACTGTCCTCACAACGGTTTTCATCGACGGAGTTTCGCCGGTTGCCCTGTACGCACACCTCACGAACGGCGCACCGGGGACTTTTCTGCTCGAGTCCGCCGAGCAGGGAGGCATTTGGTCGCGCTATTCCTTCGTCGGATTGTCGGCATGGGGTTGCTTGACCGAGGACAATGACCACTCGGTGTGGTTGGACTATGGGTTGTCGGAGTCCGCCGCATTTGGCGGCCGCGTCCCCAAACTCCGGTTGGACGCTCTGGACGCGCTCTACGCACGCTGGGCGTCGCCGGCGTCAACCGATTTGCTCCCGCTCACGAGTGGGTTGGTGGGCTATTTGGGTTGGGACACGATTCGCGAAATCGAACATCTGCCCGACGCACCCCCCGATGAATCTGGTGTTCCGCACCAATCGATGCTGTTTGTACGTGACCTGCTCGTCTTCGACCATAAAACCTCGCTTCTTCACATCTCCACCGCGGTTCTCGTTTCCAAAAACCCCGACGACGATTGGGAGGCGGCCAGACGCCGTCTTGACGATATTGCCCGCCGATTGCGTACCGAGCTGACCCTTGAGCCGTTGGCTCCGCCCGAGTCCACGGTGGTTGCACCGACTGCTCGCACCGAGAAGAACGACTTTCTCGCGACAATCGATGTCGCCAAGAACTTCATCCGCGACGGTGACGTGTTCCAGGTCGTTGTGTCGCAGCGGTTCGACATCCCGCTGGTCGCCTCGAGCGTTGATGTGTATCGAATGTTGCGAGCGCTTAACCCGTCACCGTACATGTATCTGTTGAGCCTGGAGAACGCGTCGGGAGAAGTGTTCGCTGTTGTCGGTTCGTCGCCCGAGGCACTGGTCAAAGTGACCGAAGGCCGTGTCTTTAGTCACCCCATCGCTGGTAGCCGTCCCCGCGGTGATACCCCGGAGCGAGACGGCCAGTTGGCCGACGATCTCCTCGCCGACCAGAAAGAACGGGCAGAACACCTGATGCTCGTTGACCTCGCCCGAAACGATCTATCACGGGCCTCCGTACCCGGTTCTGTGGCGGTCACGGAGTTCATGAACGTCGAACGTTTTTCGCACATCATGCACCTCGTGTCGAGCGTTGAGGGCGATGTTGCGCCCGGCATGACCCCGATCGATGTCTTTCGTGCGACGTTTCCCGCGGGAACGTTATCCGGCGCTCCCAAACCGCGAGCGCTCGAAATCATCGATGAGCTCGAACCGGTCGGACGTGGTGTGTACGGGGGAGTGGTCGGCTACATCGGATTCGCCGGTGATTCGGACCTTGCCATCGCCATTCGGACAACCGTCATCGCACAGGGTCGAGCCACGGTTCAGGCGGGGGCGGGGATTGTTGCCGATTCCGACGCCGAGTCCGAAGTCGACGAAACGGTCGCCAAAGCAGCCGCTCCGCTTCGCGCAATCGTCGCCGCGAACACCCTGCGCTCCGCGCTAGAATAGGCGCAGGAGGCACGGACATGAACGACGCAAACGACCCCGGCCACGGTTCGTCACCGGCGGCGTGGACAGCCGTAATCATCATGATTATCGGCGTATCGGCAGGCACCCTCTTCTTCTGGTTTGACATGCCCGCGTTCGTGTGGGCGTCGGCGTCACTCTTAGTTGTGGGACCCGTCGTCGGGACACTCATGGCGAAAGCCGGTTACGGCGTCGACGGTGACTCAACGAAGGCTTCGCACTAGTCGTGCTCGACGCGTTAACCGCCGGCGCATTGGATGATGCGGCAACGAGACGCGAGAACGTTTCGCTCGCCGAGATCGAACGTCGCGCACTCCGCACGCCACCACCCACTGACGCGTATTCCGCACTCGCTCCGACTTCTCACATTCGCCTGATAGCCGAAATCAAGAGGGCAAGCCCATCCAAAGGCGCACTGGCCGACATCGCGGATGCGCCCGAATTGGCGTCTCGGTACGTTGCCGGCGGTGCTGATGCGATTTCGGTGTTGACCGAACAGCGCCGCTTTGGTGGGTCGCTCGACGACCTCGATGCCATTCGCGACCGCGTTGACGTGCCTCTGCTGCGCAAAGACTTCATCGCGGAGGAATACCAGATTTTGGAAGCCCGAGCGCACGGCGCGGATATTGTCCTGCTCATCGTCGCCGCGCTCGAACAACCACTCTTGGAACGCCTCTACACGTTCGCCCATCAGCTCGATTTGTCGGTGCTCGTGGAGACGCACTCCGCGGACGAAGTTCGCCGTGCCGCCGACATTGGTTCGCGGCTCATCGGAGTCAATGCACGCGACCTCACCACGTTTGAACTCGACCGAACACTGTTCGCGTCGGTTCAGGCTCTGATCCCGGTGGGAGCGATTTCCGTCGCCGAATCTGCGGTACAAACAGTTGATGATGTTCGGGCCTATCGAGCGAGTGGTGCCGACGTGGTTCTCGTCGGTGAAGCCCTCGTCACGTCGCGAGACGCCCAACACACCGTCCATGAATTTCGAGAGGTGGCATGATGTCGTTACGCGACGAGCAAGGACCCTACTTTGGCGAATTCGGGGGGCGGTTTGTTCCCGAAGCGCTCATCGCCGCGTTGGACGAGTTGGATGCCGCTTACCGCGACGCGAAGAATGATCCGATGTTCCAGGCGGAACTGGCCGAACTTCATCGTTCGTACTCGGGGCGACCGTCGATAATCACCGAAGTGTCGCGGTTCGCCGCACTCGCGGGCGGGGCCCGAATCCTGCTCAAGCGAGAGGATCTCAATCACACGGGTTCCCACAAAATCAACAATGTGCTCGGCCAAGCCCTGCTCGCGAAAAAGCTCGGCAAGTCACGACTGATCGCAGAAACCGGCGCGGGACAGCACGGTGTTGCGACAGCGACCGCCGCAGCACTGATGGGCATGTCCTGCGTGGTGTACATGGGCGAGGTGGACACGGAACGACAGGCTCTCAACGTCGCACGAATGAAACTCTTGGGCGCCGAGGTCGTTGCCGTGAAACACGGGTCGCGAACGCTCAAAGACGCCATCAACGAGGCGATGCGTGACTGGGTGGCGAACGTCGAATCGACCCACTATCTCTTGGGCACCGTGGCGGGACCGCACCCGTTCCCCGTCATGGTTCGCGACTTTCACTCGATCATCGGGGTGGAATCGCGTGAACAACTGCTTGCGACCGAAGGCAGGATCCCCACCGCCGTCGTAGCCTGTGTCGGCGGCGGTTCCAACGCGATGGGTATCTTTCACGCCTTCCTCGACGACGATGTCGCACTCTACGGTTTCGAAGCGGCCGGTGACGGCATGGACACTCCCCGACACGCGGCGACACTCGGTCGCGGCCGCCCCGGCGTGCTGCACGGCGCAAAGACCTTTGTGTTGCAGGACGAGGACGGCCAGACGGTCGAATCCCACTCGATTTCTGCTGGGCTGGACTATCCCGGAATCGGACCCGAACACGCCTGGCTACGAGACAGCGGTCGTGCCATTTATCGCGGAATTACCGACGCCCAAGCGATGCAGGCGATGTGGGATCTGTCCCGCACCGAAGGAATCATTCCCGCCATCGAGACAGCCCACGGACTTGCCGGTGCACTCGATCTCGCGCGTACGCTCGCTCCCGACGACATCGTTCTCGTGAACAATTCGGGGCGTGGCGATAAGGACATGGAGACCGCTGCTCGGTACTTCGGTCTGATTGGTCCCTCCGCATGACCTCCGCGGTCGAGAACGTCATCGACCAGGCGGCTGCAGAGGGCCGGGGCGTTCTCATTGGCTATCTGCCGGCCGGTTTCCCGTCTGTTCCCGCCTCGATTGACGCCCTCGTCGCACTTGCCGAGTCGGGTGTCGACATCATCGAACTGGGTGTTCCCTATTCCGACCCGATCATGGACGGCGTCGTGATTCAGCAGGCGACCAACGCGTCGCTCGACAACGGATTTCGACTCACCCAATTGTTCGACATCGTTCGTGCGGTGACGGCGAAAGTGTCCACGCCGATTCTCGTGATGACCTATTGGAACCCCGTCATTCAGTACGGTGTCGACCGTTTCGCTCGCGACCTCAAGGCAGCCGGTGGGGCGGGGCTCATCACCCCCGACCTCATTCCGGACGAGGCGGCGGAATGGATCGTCGCGTCCGACGCACATGAGCTCGACCGTGTCTTTCTGGCGGCACCGTCGTCCTCAACCGAACGATTAGCCGCCGCGGTCTCCCACTCCCGCGGTTTCGTCTACGCCGTATCGACAATGGGCATCACGGGCGCTCGGGCCGATGTCGATCAGGCTGCCAGAATTCTGGTCGAACGGCTCAAGGCCGTCGGTGCGCCGCGGGTGTGTGTCGGGGTTGGAATTTCCTCGGGGGCCCAGGTCACTGCGGTGACTCACTACGCCGAAGGCGCAATCGTCGGATCTCACCTCGTTTCCGCATTGACCAACGGGGGAACAGACGGATTGATCGCCGCGACGCTCGAACTCGCGTCGGGGCTGGTAGCCCGAGCCGAATAGGCTGAGATTCGATGAAAGGAAACTCGTGAACCTCGCAAGCATCCCGTCACCTCCGACAGAGTGGCAATCGTTTCGAATCGGAGAGTGGCTTCGCGGTCTCGGCGCCGACTGGGCAAACTTTGATCTGACGATTCACGCCTATGCCCTCTGCATTTTGCTCGGAATCGTCGTGGGACTCATCATCACGAATCGTCGCCTTGTTGCCCGCGGGGTCGAGTCGTGGCTCATTTTGGACATCTC
>CANKTR010000064.1 GCA_947486475.1 Microbacteriaceae bacterium
GTCGATCGCGGCGCGCACTTCGGCCGTCAGGGTTGTTGCAGCTTCGCGGTGGACCTGCCAGAAACCGTTGTCGTCGACCCGGAATTCCCGACTCCCCACGCGTTCGCGAATGACCGTCGGTTTTTGTTCACCGACAATGAGCCGCGGGTCACCGATAGACGGCGACAGCACATCGACCGAACCGAACATCCCGTAGTTGTCGGACAGCGGTGCGAGGCGGTTGATCCCCTCGGTTGCCAGCGGAAGGGACTTCACGACGATGATGTCGTGCGATCGGCGGGCGCGCGGACCGACCTGCCCCTGTTCGTTGACGTGCAGGCGGACGCGGGTGCGCCACCCCAATCCGTTTCGCTCGCCGTCACCGGGGAGGGATTCCACCCGATCAAGCAAGAGGCCGATGGCGGCCTCGTCCAGTTTTCCGAACCGAGCAAGCGCGTCCTTGAGAACATCGCGCTTGAGCTCACGCTGATGAGCGAGTGAGATATGGCCAAAGTCCGCCCCGCCGACTCGGGCGTGGATCGGTCGCTCGATTCCGGCTTCTGCCCAGACGTGCGGAACACGGTGCGTGCTCGGGCTGATCACGTCGACGGCGTCGGCGCGCCAGAAACTGGCTTTTGAGTCGTCGGTGACGCGAGCGGTCACGGTCTCGCCGGGGATCGCATCGCTCACGAAGATGACCCGTCCGTCTAGTCGCCCCACCGCGACGCCTCCGTGTGCGATTCCCGTCAGCGTCAGTTCAACATCGGTACCAATCGATTCACCCATTTGCCCAGCCTACGGTCAGGGTAGTGTCGGGCTGTGCGTCTCGTTCTCGCCTCTACGTCACCCGCTCGCCTCGCGACTCTTCGTGCGGCCGGTGTCGAACCCCTGACCATTTCCCCCGGTGTCGATGAGGACGCCGTCGTCGCGGCGGCGGGGCACCTCGAACCGGCTGCCATGGTCGAACTGCTGGCGCGGGCGAAAGCCGAGACCGTTGCCGAATCTCACGGATCGACAATTGACGGACTCATTCTCGGTGGCGATTCCGCCTTCGTTATCGACGGAATCATTCACGGAAAGCCCCACCTCCCCGAGGTCGCCCGCGAGCGCTGGCTGCGTCAACGCGGCCGGACGGGCGTCCTGTACTCCGGCCACTGGCTCATCGATCATCGAGGTGGTGAGAATCACGGTGGTGTTGGGATCGTGACCCACGCCGAGGTCACCTTCGCTGACGTCACGGACGCCGAAATCGATGCCTACATCGCGACGGGTGAGCCACTGCACGTCGCCGGGGCTTTCACCATCGATTCCCTCGGGGGGCCCTTCATCGAGTCCATCGTCGGCGACCCGCACACCGTTGTTGGTTTGTCGCTGCCCGCCCTCAGAAACCTTGTCCGCTCATTCGGAATCGACTGGACCGACCTGTGGAACCGCTGACCGGTAGAGACAGAGCGCGTGCCGACCAATAGGCTAAAGGGCATGTCAGCACGCATTACCAAGGTACTCATCGCCAACCGTGGAGAAATAGCGGTCCGCGTGATGCGCGCAGCGAAAGATGCGGGAATCGCGACCGTCGCGGTTTACGCGAATCAGGACATCAATTCTCAGCACGTCAAAATGGCGGACGAAGCCATCAGCCTGCACGGCACGACGAGTGCCGACACCTACCTCGTCATGGCGAAAATCCTTGCGGCCGCAAAACGCACCGGCGCCAACGCGATTCACCCCGGGTATGGATTTCTCTCCGAGAACGCGGACTTTGCCCGAGCCGTGTTGGATGCAGGAATCATTTGGATCGGACCGACTCCAGAGGCAATCAAACGCCTCGGTGACAAGGTCAGTGCTCGTCACGTCGCTCAGAAGGTTGGTGCCCCGCTCGCACCGGGGACACTGAACCCGGTCGAGACCGCCCAGGAAGTAATCGACTTCGTGGATGTTCACGGGCTCCCCGTCGCCATCAAGGCGGCGTTTGGTGGCGGTGGACGGGGGCTCAAGGTCGTGCGCACACGCGAAGAAATCCCCGAACAGTTCGAGTCCGCGACGCGCGAAGCCATCGCCGCGTTCGGTCGCGGCGAATGTTTTGTCGAGAAGTACCTCGACAAACCCCGACACGTCGAGACCCAGTGTTTGGCTGACCACAAGGGAAACGTGGTTGTTGTGTCAACGCGCGACTGTTCGTTGCAGCGGCGTCACCAGAAACTCGTCGAGGAAGCCCCCGCGCCATTCCTCACCGACGCTCAGCGCGACCTGCTGTATTCGGCGTCGAAGAACATCCTCAAAGAGGTCGGATATGTTGGAGCTGGCACGTGTGAGTTTCTGATTGGCGCTGACGGTACCGTCACCTTCCTCGAGGTCAATACTCGCCTGCAGGTTGAACACCCCGTGTCCGAAGAAGTCACCGGTCTCGACCTGGTGCGCGAACAGTTCCGTATCGCCGAGGGCGGTCTCGTCGACTACCCTGACCCGGTCATCACGGGCCACTCGATTGAATTCCGCATCAACGGCGAAGACGCCGGTGCGAACTTCCGCCCCACTCCCGGACCAGTAAGAGCGCTACGACTTCCTGGCGGTCCCGGTATCCGCGTGGATTCGGGAGTTGTCGCGGGCGACGTAATCTCGGGATCATTCGACTCGCTGCTCGCCAAACTCATCGTCACCGGGACCGATCGAAAAGACGCCCTGGCGAAAGCCCGCCGCGCATTGAGCGAATTCCAGGTCGTCGGACTGCCGACGGTGCTCCCGTTCCACCAACTCGTCGTGAACGACCCGGCGTTTGCGCCGGCTGGTGACGAACCGTTCATGATTTACACGAGCTGGATTGAGACCGAATTCAACAACACCGTTGCCGAATACGCCGGCACAATCGGCGCCGGGGAAGCGACCGACACCCGTCACGAGGTCGTCGTCGAAGTCGATGGCAAGCGCCTCGCCGTCTCGGTTCCCGACTCGCTCCTGCCGACCTCGGCTCGAATTCATAAGCCTCTCGCGCCCGTGCGCTCCACGACCGTCCATGCTTCCGGCGGAAGCGGAAACGACGTTGCCTCTCCGATGCAGGCAACGGTTGTCAAGGTCGAGGTCGCGGCCGGCGATGCCGTTGTCAAGGGACAGACCGTCGTCGTTCTTGAAGCAATGAAGATGGAACAGGCCATCACCGCTACCCGTGACGGTGTCGTCGCCAAGGTCAGCGCCGAGGTCGGGACGACGGTCAAGGCCGGTTTTGTTCTGCTCTCGCTGGAAAAGAGTTCCTAGACATGATGCACAGCGGCTCACACCCTCTCGACGACCCTTCCGTAGACCCCAAGGACGTAGCCCGCGAGGCCGCCACCCAGATCGCAAAAAAGACGGGAGTGGCCAAGCACGACATCGCTCTCACTCTCGGCAGCGGTTGGGGTAAAGCGGCTGACCTCATCGGCGAGACGGTCGCCGAATTCCCCGCGACCGAGATCACGGGGTTCTCGAAGCCCGCGGTCGAGGGTCACGTCGGAACCATCCGGTCGATTCGCACGGCCTCGGGCGCTCACGCCCTCATCATCGGAGCGCGTACTCACTTTTACGAGGACCACGGCGTTCGTCGGGTTGTCCATTCGGTTCGCACGGCCGCCGCCACCGGTGCAAAAATCATGGTGCTGACCAACGGAGCCGGTGGGCTCAAGGAATCGTGGGGACCGGGTACTCCCGTGCTCATTAGCGACCACATCAACCTGACCGCGTCGTCGCCGCTCGAGGGTGCAACGTTCATTGACCTCACCGACTTGTACTCGACCCGTCTGCGTGAGCTCGCTCGCAGCGTCAAGCCCGACCTAGACGAAGGCGTGTATGTGCAATTCCGCGGACCGCACTATGAAACCCCCGCCGAGGTACAGATGGCGGGACGCATGGGCGGACACATCGTCGGAATGTCGACGGCGCTCGAAGCTATCGCCGCTCGCGAATCCGGAATGGAAGTGATCGGTTTCTCGCTCATCACGAACCTCGCTGCGGGGCTCGGTGATCCCCTCAGCCACGCCGAGGTGATTGCTGCCGGCAAGGAAGCCGAGCCTGTGATGTCGGCGTTGCTTGCCGACGTCGTCGCGGCACTCGTCACGGGATAATCCGTGTCGTCGAGTGACCTGATTGCCCGCGCAAACGCGTGGCTCGCGCAAGACCCCGACCCCGAGACCGTCACTGAACTGGAAGCGATCATCGACCGTGCCGATGCCGGTGACGTTTCCGCAATTGCCGACCTCTCTGACCGTTTCGACACACGCTTGACGTTCGGCACGGCCGGACTTCGCGGCGAGTTGGGTGCCGGCCCGAACCGCATGAACCGAGTTCTCGTTTCTCAGGCCGCGCACGGGTTCGCTCAATTCCTACTGGAACGCGAAGCGAAACCGAGCGTTGTAATCGGCTACGACGGTCGCGTGAATTCGGACGTGTTCGCTCGGGACTCCGCCGAAATCTTCGCGGGGCTCGGTTTGCGCGTCATCCTGTTTGATCGCGCGATTCCGACACCCGTTGTCGCGACTGCCCTGCGCGAACTAGGGCTGAGCGCTGCGGTTGTCGTCACCGCGAGTCACAACCCGCCGCGCGACAACGGATACAAAGTGTATTTGGGGGGCAAGGACGCCGGGTCGCAGATTGTGTCCCCCGACGACACCGACATCGAGGCCCTGATTCTGCAAGCGACGAACCCGAACATCGCCGATTTCCCGCGGTCGAGCGTCTACGACACCGCCCCCGAATCCCTCATCGACACGTTCGTTGAGAAAACTGCGGCGATCTCGACTCGACCCGCGACTCCCGTCCGATTCGTCTACACCGCGATGCATGGAGTCGGTTGGGAAGTTTCAAATCGGTGTTATCTCGCCGCAGGACTGGGTGAGGCAATCGTCGTCCCCGAACAGATCGAACCCGACGGCGCTTTCCCCACGGTGGCGTTTCCCAACCCAGAAGAACCGGGGGCTCTCGACCTCGCGTATGCGACGGCCGACCGGGCTGGGGTGGAACTCATCATCGCGAACGACCCCGATGCCGACAGGCTCGCGGTCGCGATCCGCGACAACGGTGCATGGCGTCGCTTGACCGGAAACGAGGTCGGAAGTTTGCTCGGGTGGCGTGCCGCCGAGCGGCATAAGGGTTCCGGTGCTCCAGGGGCACTCGCAGCGTCGATTGTCTCATCCCCAGCTCTTGGCGCGGTTGCCGCAGAATACGGAATCGAGTTTTCGTACACGCTGACCGGGTTCAAGTTCGTCAATCGCGTCCCGAACCTCATTTTCGGGTACGAGGAGGCACTGGGGTATCTCGTCGACCCAAATAAGGTTCGTGACAAAGACGGCATCTCGGCCGCGGTCGATTTCCTGTCGATGGCTGGTGAGCTCCAGGAGCGCGGGCTGACCATCGCCGATCACCTCGTGGAATTCGCCGAC
>CANKTR010000065.1 GCA_947486475.1 Microbacteriaceae bacterium
CACCTGTTCCGTCGCAAGCTCGTCAAACTGGTTTTTGCAACCGAGACACTCGCTCTCGGTATCAACATGCCGGCTCGCAGCGTCGTTCTCGAAAAGATGGACAAGTACAACGGCGAATCGCGTGTCGCCATCACGCCGGGGGAGTACACCCAATTGACCGGCCGCGCCGGCCGTCGCGGCATCGACGTCGAGGGACACTCAGTCATTGTCTGGCGGGATGGCATGAACCCGCACGCGCTGGGCATGCTCGCGTCTCGCCGCTCGTATCCGCTGTATTCGAGTTTTGTCCCGACCTACAACATGGCGGTCAACCTCATCGAGCGCTACGGGCGTAATGCTGCGCGCGAAATCCTCGAACAGTCGTTTGCCCAGTTCCAGGCTGACCGGGCCGTGGTGGACCTGTCGGTGACGGTCCGACAGAGCCAAAAGTCTCTCACCGAGTATTCCGAGGCGATGGATTGCCATCTCGGGGACTTCCGCGAGTATTCCAAGATTCGTCGCGAACTGACCGATCTCGAGGGCAAAAACGAACGTGGTGGGCACACTCCCCACGCTGTCGCCAAGAAGCGCGCCGACCACATCGAAAAGTTGCGCGGGCGGATGCGCAAACACTCCTGCCACCCGTGCCCCGACCGCGAAAAGCACGCGCGCTGGGGCGAGCGGTTTTGGAAACTGCAGAGCCAGACGGATCGCATCGCGAATCAGATCAAGAACAAGACCGGCGCCATCGCGAGCGTTTTCGACCGTGTGTGCAGGGTTCTTCACGCTCACGGCTATCTAGTTCAGGACGGCGATGATTACACGCTGACGGACGCCGGAGCGGCGCTCAAGCGCATCTATGGTGAGCGCGACCTTCTTATCGCGGAATGTCTGCGCGCGGGGTTGTGGGAGGGGCTCGATGGCCCGCTGCTCGCCGCCGCCCTGTCGACGGTCATGTACGAATCACGTCGCGATGACGACAACAACATCACCATGCGGATCCCGAAAGGATCGTTCAGCGACGTCACGACGGCGATGGAACGCATTTGGGATTCGCTGAGCAACGCCGAGACCGCCGAAGACCTCGAGATCACGCCACCCCTCGCGCTCGGACTCGCGCTCGGAATTCAGCGTTGGGCCAAGGGTCAGCGGCTTGATGATGTCCTTCGCGAGTGCGGGCTCGCCGGTGGTGACTTTGTTCGCTGGGCCAAACAGGTCATCGACTCGCTGGACCAAATTTCGCACGTCGCCGAACCCGCACTCGCTGCGATCGCGCGCGACACCATTCCACTCATCCGTCGGGGCATCGTCGCCGATTCGGCAACGCTGTAGCGAATAGGCTGATTCAGTGAAAGCCTTCGTCCTCCGACTCGTTCAAGCGGGATTCGGCTCCTTCATCGCGAGCCTCGCATTCCCTCAGCCAGGAATCTGGCCGCTCCTGTTCGTCGGCGTCCCACTCATGGTGTTCGCTTTCCGTCGCGTGACGATCGGGCAATCGATCATTCTCGGCGCTGTCACGGGGTTTGTGTATTACGGAGCCGTCGCGAAATGGGTCTCCGGCTATCTCGGGCTCGCGCCGTGGCTCGGACTCGTCGGGCTGCAAACCGTCTTGTTCGCGGTCGGCGGCATCGCAATTGGTGCGGCCTGGCGCGGGGTCGACACCCTGAACCTTCACACCGTCTCAGGGCGATTGCTCGGTGGGTTCTTCGTCGCGGCGGCGTGGGTCGCCCGCGAAGCCATTGCCGCACAGTTTCCATGGGGAGGATTCGGGTGGGCGAGAGTCAGCCACGGACTTGCCGATTCGCCGTTCCGCTACCTCGCGACGCTTTTCGGTTTGACAGGCGCGAGCGCCGTTGTCGTCATTGTCGTTGTTGCCTACGTACTGACCTGGCAAAACGTGACCATTCTCAAGGGAAAAGCACTTCACCTGTCGGCAATCACAGTCGGCTTGCTCGCGATGTTGCCCTTCCCGTACCTTCTTCTTGCGGCAGCGCCCTCCGGTTCGGTGCGGGTCGCCGCCGTTCAAGGAAACAGTGATTCCGCTTTGTTCTCGAGTGCTCGCCAAGGTGACGCCATCGCGAAACACGTCGCTGCCATGAACGTGGCAGAGATTGGCCAGGTCGAGGTAGTTATTTGGCCAGAGAACGCGATGGATATCGATCCGCTTCGGTCGCCTGATGCCGCCGCACTCGCCGACAGCATTTCTAAGGCGACCATGGCCCCGTTTATCTTTGGAACGATCACCGAACAGGGCAACGAGACATTCAATTCGGTTCTCAAATGGTATCCCGGTCACGGCGCTGTCGACCAGTACGACAAGGTCCATCCGGTTCCCTTCGCGGAATACCTGCCCAACCGCGACTTCTTCTACCCGCTCGCTCCGTCTCTGTTCGACATGGTCTCGCGCGACTACTCATTTGGCACACGCGACCCGGTCATGACCGCGGGGGAAGCGATCGCGGGAATCGCCATTTGCTACGACATCGTTGACGACGCCCTGTTTCGCACCATGCTGACCAATAACGCCAATGTCATCTTTGCCCCGACGAACAATTCGGATTTCGGGAGAACGGACGAGAGCATCCAGCAACTCGGGATTGCCCGCATGCGCGCCGTCGAGACGGGCCGATCGGTTGTCAACGTATCGACGGTCGGCGTCAGTGCCGTGATTGCGCCGGATGGCCGCGACCTGGACCGCCTCGAACCGTTCACCGCCGGCGTGATGGTTGCGGACGTCCCGTTGTCGACCGTTGTGACGCCGGCCAGCATCATCGGACTTCCGCTCGAGTGGGCACTCATCATCATGGGACTCGCGCCGATTATCGGATTACGCCGGAAGCGTGACGAGTGAGTGACACGCTCGTTATCGTTCCGACCTACAACGAGAGCGAATCACTCACCGCCGTTCTGGATCGAATCCGCGCAGCGTCGCCGAACGTCGATGTTCTCGTTGTCGACGACAATTCGCCCGACGGAACGGGGACCATGGCCGATAACTACGCCACGAAGAACCCCCGCATCCACGTTCTTCATCGCGACCGCAAGACCGGGCTCGGGCCGGCGTACATCGCCGGGTTTCGGTGGGCGTTCGCGCGCGATTACGTGTGGGTCGTCGAAATTGATGCCGACGGTTCGCACGACCCCGCTGTTATCCCGACGCTAGTGGGAATCGCGCGTGGCGTCACCGCCGATCTCGTCATCGGATCGCGGTGGGTTCGCGGCGGGCGGGTCGACGGCTGGAGCATCGCACGCCAAATGATTTCTCGGGCTGGTAACTCCTACGCCCGATGGGCGCTTCGGTCGGACATCAGGGACATGACCGCGGGTTTTCGCGTCATCCGCGTCGAGAAACTGCGCCAACTACACCTCGAAACGATCGCGTCGAGCGGATATTGCTTTCAGATCGAAATTGCCGACCGAATCGAAGCCGAGGGGGGAACAATCATCGAACACCCCATCACGTTCGTCGAACGCGTCTCGGGTAAGTCAAAGATGCACCTCGGAATCGTCGTCGAGGCATTCGCCCGAATCACGGGCTGGGGCGTTGGACGCTGGGTTCTCGGCCGTTAGGCCGATTTACGCAACGCACTGAGATCAAGCTGGCCGCTCGCCCGCATCGCGATGATGCGTTCCTGCAGAATAACTTCCAGTTCTTCGATTGTGCGCCGCTTCATCAACTGCTCCCAGTGGGTAACGGTCGGGGCGGCGGGCGCTGGTGCGTTGGGGTCATTGCCCTGGATGGGCTTTCCCTTGGCGTCGAGACGTCTGCCAATGTTGCTCGACCGGGGCGAACGCCAGTCGTAGGGGAGTTCTACTCCGGTCATGAAGGTGACGACAAATTCCTCGCCGTCTGCTGTGCGGAAGGTCACGTCGTGTCGATCCACGAACTGGACGCCTTCCTCGGTTTCCGAGCTGATTGATCCGAGTCGCGTGCCGCGCATTTGCTTATTGCTCATTATTTTCTCCTTCGGCTTGTGGCCTACCTCTTATAAAGCCAGAACTCGCCGAGATATTCCTGAGCGAAAGTAAAGAATTGGCTATGAATTCACCACGCGAAGGGCGATATCTGCCCGATCCGTGACAATTCCGTCCACACCGAGCCCCAACAACCGGCGCATCGTCACTTCGTCGTTGACCGTCCAGACGTGCACCTCGAGCCCCGCGCGGTGATAACGCTCGACCAGTCGCTCGGTCACGAATGTGATTCCGTTCGCTCGCTCGGGAATCTGCAGCGCGTGAACGAGGGGGAGGGGAGGGGCGACGCCAAGGCGAGCTGCCGCGGCAATGACGAGAAACTCCGTCGCCGACGGGCTGCTCGCAACGCCGGGCAGGCGGGCGATGGTCGCGCGACGGCGCTGAGCGCTAAACGACGTAATCAGCACGCGGTCGAGCGCATCGGCCTCGGTCACGGCTCGCACAACACCGTCGATCGCTGTGCCGTCTTTGACGTCGATGTTGAACCGTGCGGACGGAAACTGCTCGAGAGCCTGAGCGAGCGTGAGAAACCCCTCGCCGCCCAGGTCAATGTCGGCGAGTTCCGCGGCCGTGTGGTCCGACACGAGCCCCGAGCGGGTGGACACACGATCAAGAGTCGTGTCGTGCGAAATCATCGCAAAACCGTCCCTCGACCCTACGACGTCCGTTTCGATGAATGTCGCGCCCGCGGCAATCGCGGCCCGGAACGACCCCGCAGTGTTCTCCGGCACGTCGAGGTGGAGGCCGCGATGAGCGAACACGCGGGGAGTGGACCCCTCGAAATAGGGGTGCCCGGCGGCGCGGAACGTCATGCGGGCACGGTATCACGCCCAGATTGCGTGATAGTTTTGCCCCATGAGTTCAAATCCCTTGTCGTCTGGTCAACTCGCGGGGAAATCCGCCTTCGTGACGGGTTCATCCCGCGGAATTGGAGCGGAAACCGTCGGATTTTTCGCCGAAGCAGGCGCCAAGGTAGCTATTAACTTTCGTGACAAAGAGGCCCGCGCCGAAAAGGTCGCAGCGGGAATCCGCGACAACGGCGGGGACGCAATCGTCGTTGGCGCCGACCTGACCGATTACGACTCAATCACGGCACTGCGCGACACCCTGCAGAACGAATTCGGCGGGCTCGACATCCTCGTTCTCAACGCCTCCGGCGGTATGGAAGCCGGCAAGGGTGATGATTACGCGATGCGGCTCAACCGTGACGCCCAAGTGAACGCGCTACAGACACTACGACCGCTACTTCACGCAGGGTCGCGCGTTGTCTTCATCACCAGTCACCAGGCTCACTTCATTCGCACGGTCGACACCATGCCCGAATACCTCCCCGTTGCGCTGTCCAAGCGCGCCGGCGAAGACGCGCTCCGCGAGATGATTCCGTCGCTCGAGGCGGACGGAATTGGGTTCGTCGTCGTGTCGGCCGAC
>CANKTR010000066.1 GCA_947486475.1 Microbacteriaceae bacterium
CCCCGGAAGCCAAAGCGGCTCTCGAGGCGTACATCGAGCTCTACAACAACTCGGCACCGAAGAACAGCCTCAACTGGGCCTTCGATGACGCGTTCCGTTCGGTCTCGAGCGGTGGCGCTGCAGCCATGGTTTCCTACAACTGGAACCTCGCCGCGCTGAACCAGCCGGATTCGGGTCCGTATGCGGGCAAGTTCAAGCTCGCTGTCATGCCCGGCGGAAAGTCGGCGCTCGGTTCGTGGACATGGGCGTTGCCCGTGAACTCGGCTGCTCCGGACGCTGCCTGGGCATTCACCGCATGGCTCACGTCCAAAGAGGTTGACGTCCAGCGCGTCATCCTCGGTGGCGCCGCCATCCGCGAAAGCTCGATGACGGACCCCGCAGTTCTCAGCGAAGGTTTCGGCGCTGACTACTACGCGGCCGTCACGGAAATCTTGGCGAGCGCAGCCCCTCTCACCCAGGGACTGATGGGCGACGAGATGATCACGGCAGTCGGTGAAGCACTGAACGCCGCGGTTTCTGGCACGATGTCGGTGGACGACGCGTTGGCTCAGGCTAACGACGCCATCAACACCATCCAAAGCCGATAACTGAGTAACCGAACCCACCGCAGCAGCCACCCGCCCGAAGAAAGGAGTCCGTCGTGCAGTTCAAAAACGCGATGATGACTCCGCTTCTGGCGGTGATGGCTGTTGCGGTGGGTTTCCCACTTCTCTACAGCTTCTGGCTCGGCTTTACGAGCTATCAACTCGTCAGCGGCGGAGTCACCGACTTCGTCGGTCTCGACAATTACATTCGCGTTCTGACAGACCGCGAATACTGGGCGTCGATGTCCGCGACCGCGTCGTACGTTCTGCTCTCGGTCGCGTTCGAGCTCATCATCGGTCTGTCCATCGCCCTCGCGCTGCAGAGCCAGAAGTGGTTCAAGAACTTCACGCGCTCGTTCCTGCTGGCGCCGATGTTCATCACCCCCATCGCCGTCGGGCTCATGTTCCGGTTCTTTCTCAACGACCAACTCGGGGCGATTCCGCACTACCTCGACCAGGTCGGGCTGTCGTACGACTTTTTCGGTGCTGGCCGCGCGCTCATCACCCTGGCGTTCATCGACGTGTGGCAGTGGACGCCGTTCATGGTCCTGCTGTTACTGGCGGGGCTCGAGTCGATCCCGAAACAACCCATCGAAGCGGCCCGCGTCGACGGCGCCAATCGCTTTTACATCTTCCGACGCGTGACCCTGCCCATGCTGTCGCCCATTCTCATTGTCGCGATTCTGCTGCGCGGGCTCGATGCACTGAAGGTCTTCGAATACGTCTACGCCACCACGCGCGGTGGCCCCGGAATCGAAACGAAGACGATCCAATACCTCACCTACCAGACCGGGATTTCCTATTTCCGTCTGAGCGAAGCGAGCGCGATGGCGTTCATCCTCCTCCTCATCGTCATGGGCGTCATCGTTCTGTTGTTCCGCCGGCTCGAGCGGGTGAACATCCGATGAAACGGTTCACCACGTTCGACGCGACGCGCATCGTGCTGTTGTTGCTCGCGGTCACGGCCGTCGCACTCCCGCTGTTGTGGGTTGTGCTCGCCAGTTTCAAGACCCCGGCCGACCTCAATCAGCCGGGCCTTGTCTGGTTCACCCCGACCATGGCCAACTGGAACGAGGTGCTGGGCTCGGACCTGTTCGCCGCGGTCGGCCGCAGCGTGCTCGTCGCGACCATCACGGTCGCCATCGCGGTCGTCGTCGGGTCGATGGGCGCGTATTCCATCGCCCGATTCCAAACGGGTGGGTCGCTGTCTCGATTCGGCATCCTCGCGTCCCAGGTGTTGCCACCCGCCGTTCTCGTCTTCCCGTTCCTCAGCGTCGCCTACATGTTGCGCCTCAACGGCACACTCGTCCCCGTCATCTTCTCGCACCTCAGTTTCGTCGTCCCCGTCGTCACCTGGTTCCTCATCGGGTTCTTCGCGGCGGTGCCGAAAGAAATCGAAGAACAGGCCCGCGTCGACGGATTCAATCGTTTTGACACCTTCCGTTTGGTTGTCCTGCCACAGGTTCTGCCGGGAATCGGTGCCGCCGCCATCTTCGGGTTCACGCTGTCGTGGAACGACATGTTCTACGGACTTATTTTGTCCCCGAGCAACTCGATGATTCTGCCCGTGGCTATCGCCGGGTTCAACACGTTCCGAGGCGTCGAGTTGGGACCGATGTCCGCCGCAATCGTCATTGCCATCGTCCCGGTGGTCATCGCAAGTTTCTTCGTGCAAAAGCGACTGGTTCAGGGAATCAGTGGCGGAGCCGTCAAGGGATAAGGACAGGAAGAGAACACCATGGCACGCGTAACATTCGAGAACGTCGTCAAAAAGTACGGCGACAACACCATCGTCAAGGGTCTCGATCTGGAACTCCCCGACGGGGCGTTCACTGTTCTCGTCGGGCCGTCCGGGTGTGGCAAGACCACGACCCTGCGTATGATCGCGGGACTCGAGCCCGTGACGTCGGGGTCGATTCGGATCGGCGACAAGGACGTGACCAAACTCGAGCCCAAAGACCGTGACATCGCGATGGTGTTTCAGAACTATGCGTTGTACCCGCACCTGACCGTTCGCGAGAACCTTGCGTTCCCGCTGCGGGCGATTCGCGTCAATCGCGCCGAGGCGTTGACGCGCGCCGAAGCGGTCGCCGCAACGATGGGGCTGACCGAGTTGCTCGACCGAAAGCCCAAAGACCTGTCGGGCGGACAACAACAACGTGTCGCAATCGGGCGCGCGATCATTCGAGAACCCTCTGTGTTCCTGTTCGACGAACCCTTGAGCAACCTCGACGCGAAACTGCGTGTCGAGATGCGCACCGAACTGCTGCAGATGCAGCGCCGGCTCGGGATCACCTCGCTGTTTGTGACGCACGACCAAGAAGAGGCCATGACGCTGTCCGACTTCATCGTCGTGATGCGGGACGGCGAGATCGCCCAGCAGGGAAAGCCCAAGGATGTCTATGACAAGCCCAACAGCACGTTCGTTGCCTCGTTCGTGGGTAGCCCGAAGATGAACCTTCTCGCGGGAACGTTCTCGGCCGGGAAATTCGTGTCGTCGTCGGGACTGACGCTGGCGGTTGCCGGTGTTTCGGCCGGGGCGAAAACGCTCGGTGTCCGACCGGACGACGTCGTTCTCGAGGTCGGCGGTAAATCCGCGAGTCGCGGGCGCATCGGTGTGATTGAACTTCTGGGCCCTCGCGCCATCGTTCAGGTCGACGCCTCGGGGCACTCGCTGACCGCCGTGGTCGAAGCCTCTCGAATGACGGGCATCGTCGAAGGAGCCGAGGTGGGAATCGGTATCCGCGAGGGTTCCCACCACCTCTTCGACACCACCACGGGACTGCGCATCTAGGTCCGGACGGCAACCAACTCGCGCCGCAGATAATCTTCGACCTCGGGGACGAGCGACCACGGCACGAGTGCGGGCAACTTCGGCGAGATGCCGACGCCTGCAGTTGTTCGGCGCAGACGACGGTCGATAAACGGAACGACGTCCCTCAGGAACCAGGCAACGGTTTCACTCAGCGGGCGATCCGCCGCGAAACTCGGCTCATAGTCGCGGGGTGTATATCGGGCGGTGGTGCCAAGAACCTCGGCGGCCGCGTTGGCGATCTGCGCGTGACCGATTTCCGAGAAGTGAACCATGTCACGGTGCCAAAACTCGAGGTGTCTGAGTTCGGTCATTCCGTAAACGTCGATGACGGGGAAGCCGAGTTCACTCGCGACCCGCCCGATCATTCCCGACATGCGTTCCGCATTTGTTCGCAACGGGCTGAAGAAGCGCAGGTGACAGGGATTGATGGTGTTGGCGACAACGACGTGAATCCCGGCAATCTTGAGACGCCGCAGGCCTGACCGGAAAATCCGTTCGAGGCGTTCCACCGTTTCCGCGTTGCTGAAGAAGTTGTTGCTGCCCGCGAGGATGGTGACGAGGTCGGGGCGCAACGCCATCGCGTGCTCGAGTTGGTCTTCCATAATTTCCTCGAGTTTGCAGCCGCGGATCGCGATATTCGCGTATTCGAACTCGTGTCCACGTTCGGCGGCGTCCGTCGCGAGCAGGTGAGCCAGGCGGTCGGTCCATCCGCTCCCCACCCGATGCGAGAGGAAGAAACGGTCACCCATTCCCTCCGACAGTGAGTCCCCAATGGCAACATACGAGCGAATGTTCACGCTTACAGAGTGACAACCCGGGGTTCGCAGGCGCCGACCTCGCGGTGAATGTCGAGTGAACAAACCGTGAAGAAATGTGGCGGCAGTACGGGCGTTTACGATTGAACCGTGAGCCTCGACGATCTGCCGGTACGCGACGACCTTCGCGGGAAAAAGCCGTATGGCGCCCCGCAGATTCACGTCCCGATTCAACTCAACGTCAACGAGAACACGCACCCCGTGCCGCCGGAGGTCGCGGCGGATATCGTGCGGTCACTGGGCGAGGCACTCACCGACATAAACCGCTATCCCGACCGTGAATTCACCGCTCTGCGGGAGGCGTTGGCCGGATACGTCGGGGGAGGCGTCACCGCCGACAACCTCTGGGCTGCGAACGGGTCCAACGAGGTCTTGCAACAGATTCTGCAAGCGTTCGGTGGGCCGGGCCGCAGCCTGCTCGGATTCCCACCGACTTATTCGATGTACCCGTTGCTCGCGGAAGGCACCGGCACGGCGTGGGTGACCGCCGAGCGCGGTCCTGATTTCGCCATCACACCCTACATCGCCGTCGCCGCGATCCGCGCCCACAAACCCGACATCACCGTGTTCTGCGCCCCCAACAACCCGACCGGAACGGGCGTTCCGCTCGACGCCATCGCCGCTGCCTACGACGCGACCGACGGAATCGTCATCGTCGACGAGGCGTACCACGAATTCATGCCCGACTCCGAGCCGCGCGCCACCGAACTGCTCGATGGCCGCCCGCGGCTACTCATCTCGCGCACGATGTCCAAGGCGTTCGCGTTTGCGGGTGCCCGCGTGGGCTATCTGGTCGCGCACCCGGACGCGATCGACGCG
>CANKTR010000067.1 GCA_947486475.1 Microbacteriaceae bacterium
ACATCCGGCACAAGCCCCTCGGTCGCCCACATGCTCACGCCGCGAACTTCGTCTGGGTCAAGCACTCGCCCGGCCCCTTGGTAAGCAACGGACGAATCGAGGTAACGATCTTGAATGACGACAGCCCCACGCTCGAGTGCCGGACGAACGACGGTCGCAATGTTGTGGGCGCGATCGGCCGCGTACAGCAGGGCTTCGGCGCGCGATGCGATGTGTCCGCTCGAGTGCAGGACGATTTCGCGCAGTTCGTTCCCGAGGTCGGTACCGCCCGGTTCACGCGTGAAAACGACTTCGCGCCCCTGAGCCGTGAACCACTCACCGATGAGTGCCGACTGCGTGCTTTTCCCCGTGCCGTCGCCTCCCTCGAGCGTGATGAACAATCCGGTCATTTCTTGGCTCGGGTCACTCGACGGATGGGCTTCTTTTTCGGAGCGGGACCCTTGGCACGGCGGTCCGCGATCAGTTCGACCGCACGTTCGTGCGAGACCTCTTCCGGGACTTCGCCGGCCGGAATCGTTGCATTCGTCTCGCCGTCGGTGACATACGGGCCGAACTTGCCGCTCTTGACCTTGATGGGCTTGCCGCTCACGGGATCGGGCTCGAGTTCTTTGATGCTCGACGCCGAACGAGACCCGTATTTGGGTTGCGCAAACAATTCGAGGGCTTGCTCGAGCGTTACGTCAAAGATGGCTTGTTCGTTCTCGAGCGAACGTGAGTCGGTCCCCTTCTTCAAATACGGGCCGTAGGGCCCGTTCTGCGCCGTGATCGACTTTTCGGTTTCTGGGTCGATTCCGACGCCGCGCGGAAGTTCGAACAACCGAATGCACGTTTCGAGGTCGACCGCGGTCGGGTCCATCGTCGAGAACAGCGATGCGGTGCGCGGCTTCGGGTCTTTGCCCTTGACCTTGCGCGGGATGTATTCGGGCAGCGTGTAGACCGGCTCGTCGCCCTCGAGGATCTCGGGGTCGATCGGGCTTTCCTGGATGTACCCGCCGAATCGGCCGACGCGGGCCGTAATCATGTTGGTTCCGTCGGCGCTGACGCCAATTGCGCGCGACCCGGGTTCGGGGGCGTCACGCAATTCGCGGGCTTTCTCGAGCGTCAATTCGTCGGGGGCGAGGCCGTCCGGCACTGACACGTTTCGTTTTTCGTCTTCGCCGGTCTTAATCTCGAGATACGGGCCGAATTTGCCGCTGCGAACAACAATGCCGTCGCCAAGCGGGAACGAATTCGCTTCGCGGGCGTCGATCGTGGCCTTCCAATCAACACAGGTGTTGACAAGACCCGCGTGCTCGCCCGTGCCGAAGTACCAGTGCTGCAGATAGTCGGTGCCCTTGAGTTCACCAATCGAGATGCGGTCGAGATCGTTTTCGAGTTCGGCGGTGAAGTCGTACTCGACGAAATCGGCATAAAAACGCTCGAGCAACGAGATCACCGCGAACGCCGTCCAGCCGGGAACGAGGGCAGTCCCACGCTTGGTCACGTATCCGCGTTCGAACAGCACCCCGATGATGTTGGCATACGTCGACGGACGACCAATGCCCCGTTCTTCAAGTGCCTTGACGAGGCTCGCTTCGGTGAATCGCGGTGGCGGAGAAGTTTCGTGTGGCTTCGGCGTGACCTCGGGAACAGTGAGAACATCGCCGACCGTGAGGTTCGGGATCTTCGATTCGTCGTCCGCGTCGTCGTTGCGATCGATGTCGTGACCCTCCTCGTAGGCGGCGAGGAATCCGCGAATCGTAATGGTCGTGCCCGCGGCCGACATCGTCGCGGTGCCCAGGGCGCCCACCGGCGCGGTCATCGAGACGGAAACGGTTTCACCGGTCGCGTCGACCATTTGTGATGCAACGGTTCGCTTCCAAATCAGGTCATACAGGCGGGACTCGTCGGCCGACAGCAGTTTGCGCATCTCGTCGGGGGTTTTGAACGCGTCCCCCGCCGGTCGAATCGCTTCGTGGGCTTCTTGAGCGTTCTTGACTTTGGACTGGTACGTGCGTGGCTGGGCGGGGATCGATGCTTGCCCATACAGGGCGACCGCCTGCGAACGGGCCGCCGAAACGGCCTGAGCCGACAGCGAAATCGAGTCGGTTCGCATATAGGTGATGTGACCGTTTTGATACAGGCTCTGGGCGATGCGCATCGTGTCTCGCGACCCGAGGCGCAACTTGCGTCCCGCCTCTTGCTGCAGAGTCGACGTCGTGAAGGGCGCTGCCGGTCGGCGTGTGTAGGGCTTGGCCTCGACGGTGGACACCGTTGGGGCAGAGACCTCGAGGGCTTGCGCCAACTGACGAGCGGTCGCCTCATCGAGCACGGTTGCCGTGGTCGTCAGTTTGCCGGTGTCGTCGAAGTCGCGGCCCGTCGCGAGCTTGGCGTCGGCCAACTTGGTGACCTTGACCCCGAACGATTCGCCCTGCTTGGTCATGACTGTTGCCACGACATCCCAATACGAGGCCGCGGTGAATGCTTGGCGCTCACGTTCGCGTTCGACAATCAGGCGAAGTGCCGGAGATTGCACGCGGCCAGCACTGAGTCCGCGGCCAACCTTGCTCCAGAGCACGGGAGACAACTGGTAGCCAAAAAGTCGGTCGAGAATTCGGCGAGTTTCCTGCGCGTCGACGAGAGGCATGTCGATTTCGCGCGGATTTTCAACCGCCTCCGTAATCGCGTCTTTGGTGATTTCGTGAAAGACCATTCGCTTGACGGGAACCTTCGGCTTCAAGATTTCGAGCAGGTGCCAGGCAATTGATTCGCCTTCGCGGTCTTCATCGGTTGCGAGAAGCAATTGGTCGGCGTTTTTCAGGGCTTTTCGGAGATCGGTGATGGTCGACTTGGCTCTCGGCGTCTCTATATATAGAGGTGCGAATCCGTTATCGATGTCGACCCCGAATCGACCGTGCGTCGGCTTGAGTTCCGCCGGTACTTCCTTGGGCTGCACGAGATCGCGAACGTGACCGACCGAGGCCAAAACCTCGTAACCGTCGCCAAGGTATTTGGCGATGGTTTTCGCCTTCGCGGGTGATTCCACGATGACGAGTGTGTGCTTATCAGCCACAGTTCTCCTTTTTCTGCCCTACGGCGAGATTACCCCGAGCCACCGAGATGCTTCTCACACCGAAGTGCAACATGTTTGCGAATAGCGACTATACACAGCCTGTCAATGCCCAACGCAACCGAAGTATTCCCGTGGCGTGGCGACAAGGCTCAAATCCTGCAACCTGTGCCGCGAATACTTTTGTTTCGCTAAAGTAGGAAGAAGGAAGCGCAACGACGCGTGAGGAGAAGCAGTATGAGCACCCAACCGGCGGTTCGCCTAACTGGTTTGACGAAATCCTTTGGTTCGGTCAACGCCGTCAGTGGAGTCAATCTCGACATCGCACCCGGAGAGTTCTTCTCAATGCTCGGGCCGTCCGGTTCCGGTAAGACCACTGTCCTCCGGATGATTGCCGGATTCGAGACGCCGACCTCGGGAACCGTCGAGTTGTTTGGAAAAGACGTCACTCAAGACGCACCGTTTGACCGCGATGTCAACACCGTCTTCCAGGATTACGCGCTGTTTCCCCACATGAGCGTTCTCGAGAATGTTGCCTACGGACTCCGGGTTCGCGGAGTCAAAACCGACGCACGTAACACTGCCGCTCGTGACGCCCTCGCGCTCGTTCGCCTCGAGGGCTACGGAGATCGCAAACCGACGCAACTTTCCGGCGGACAACGTCAGCGCGTCGCGTTGGCCCGTGCCTTGGTTGTCGAACCGAAAGTGTTGCTCCTTGACGAACCCCTCGGTGCACTGGACCTCAAATTGCGCGAACAGATGCAGGTCGAACTCAAGGAAATCCAACGCCGCCTCGGAATCACCTTTATTTTTGTCACTCACGATCAGGAGGAAGCCCTCACGCTCTCGGATCGGATCGCCGTGTTCAATGAGGGCGGAATCGTCCAACTCGGAAATGCGGAGGACGTGTACCGTCGCCCCGGTACTCCGTTTGTCGCCAACTTTGTTGGCTCATCGGCGGTGTTCACGGCGGACGAAGCGAAAACCATCCTCGACCACAAGGGCGCCTGCGCGATTCGTCCAGAGCATCTCGAAATCGTCCGAGGGAAAGCGCCCGCCGGCACCATCGGACTCGTCGGGACTGTCGCCGAGACCATCTTCCTCGGAGCGTCCACTCGAATCATCGTCGACCTCGATGCCGGAAAGCGCGTGGCCGTGCTCGAGCAAAACGACCTCAACACCACCGATACGAAACTGGGTGCACAAGTGACCGTCGCCGTCCACCCTCGGTTCCTCGCGCCACTGACTTAACCTCTCGAATAACACCAACAAAGGAGAAAGAAATGCGCAACCCCATGACCCGGCGTGCCGGGTTTGCTGGACTCGCGGTCGCCTCGATCGTGATCCTCGCCGGCTGTGGCACAGGCGGATCTACCGCTGAAGGCCCCACCGCACTCACCGAACTCGGTGAACCCGAAGGTGCAGTCTCGATCCTCGCGTGGCCTGGCTACGTTGAAGACGGCACCAACTACCCCGAATACGATTGGGTATCTGGCTTCGAAGCCGAAACCGGATGCATGGTCACGACCAAGACCTATGGAACGTCGGATGAGGCCGTCAGCCTCATGAAGACCGGGGATTACGATGTTGTTGCCGCCTCTGGTGACGCGTCACTTCGCATGATGGTCGCGGGAGATGTTCAGCCCGTCAACACCGATCTCGTCCCCGCGTACGCGGGAATCTACGAGTTCCTGAAGAACCAGTCGCACAACACCTACAAGGAACAGTCCTACGGTGTTCCCCACGGCTACGGCGCGAACCTCCTTCAGTACAACACCGAGGTTTTCCCCGAGGCTCCGACCTCATGGAGTGTCGTGTGGGATGCGAACAGCCCCCACGCAGGCAAGATCACGGCATACGACTCACCCATCTACATCGCTGACGCAGCGCTGTACTTGATGAAGACGCAGCCTGACCTCGGAATCACGAACCCCTACGCACTCGACGAGACGCAGTTCGCTGCGGCAATCGAAC
>CANKTR010000068.1 GCA_947486475.1 Microbacteriaceae bacterium
GCAGTTCCACACGTCGCCACCGCCGTCGTGATACCGGCAAGATGACAGGCCATGACGTCGGTGTACCCCTCGACAACGACGACCTTGCGGTCCTTCGAGATGTTTCGCTTGGCGAGGTCAAGCCCGTAGAGGACTTTCGCCTTGTGATACACGGGAGTCTCGGGGGTGTTGAGATATTTCGGGCCGTTGTCGTCATCGCGAAGGCGACGGGCGCCGAACCCGATGGTCGCACCCGTCACATCGCGAATCGGCCAGACGAGTCGGCCGCGAAAGCGGTCGTACACGCCGCGCTCTCCGCGCGACAACAACCCAGCAGTTTCGAGCTCGAGTTCGGTGAACTTCTTTGCCGACAGAAACTTGCGCAGCGCGTCAAACGAGTTGGGAGCGTATCCGACCCCGAACATTTCGCAGGCCGCTCGGTCGAAACCTCGACCGGTCAGGAAGTCCCGGCCAAATTCGGCATCTGGCGACGACAATTGTTCGATGAAATACAGTTCCGCTGCGCGATTCGCTTCGAGCAACCGCGATCGGTTGCCGGACTCGCGCTCTGGACTGCCGTCTTCGTACGTCAGCGAAAAGTTGATTGTTGCCGCGACCTTTTCGACGGCTTCCGAGAAGGTCATCATGTCAATTTGCTGCAAAAACTTGTAGACGTCACCGCTTTCGCCGCAACCAAAGCACTTGTACATTCCGACATTCGGTCGGACACTGAAACTTGGTGATTTTTCGTCGTGGAACGGGCACAAGCCTTTGAGCGAATCAACCCCGCCGCGCTTGAGAGTGACGTATTGGCCGACAATATCCGCAATATTGGCGCGCTGTTTTACCTCATCGATGTCAGATTTTCGAATAAGTCCAGCCACGAGACCATCCTACGGAGTGGTCGGACAGGTTCGGCGAGCGTAGTCGACTTACCTCAGGACAACACGGCGGGGATGCTGAAGAGAATGAACAGCCCCACTGACCATAGGACTGTGGAGAACATAACCAAATACGCGACCAGATTTTTGACTTTCATCACGGCCGTCACACCCAGTAGAAACAGGGAAACAGCAAACAAGGCGGTCAGCATCTGGAGAGTGTTGCTGTGACCGCTTTCCGTGTTCGACAACTGCAAGTATTCGTCTCCGCTTGCCCACATTTCGTCGTACGGACCATAGAGAGCCGCCATGTAGAGACCGCAGTCCGCCAATTGACTCATCGGATCTTCAACAAAACACGACCATGCATCGGCGTACAGCTCGAACGAACCATTGTTTGTACGAAGGTCATCGTAGAGGTCGTCGACGGCTACTCCGTCAATGAAATGACGAACCTGTTTGTCTTTCCACACGGTCAAGTCGTCTCGATACTTAACTTCTGCCGTGACGAACAAATTGTTTGCATCTGCCAAAACCACTGCGTACTCAGACCGAGCATCGCTAGCCCGACCATCGTGGAGAGACGACTGAACCGCTGCCCACGCGGCGGTGGTTGATACCAAGCCCAGCAGCACGACTATCAACAGGTCACCCGATAAGCGTTCCAAAAACTTGTTCATTGTTGTATCTCTAACTTTCCTTGTTCACCGTTTTCAGCAAAACATCACCAGACGGCTGCGGCACCTATCGTGCCGATCCCTCACACTGTCCTGAGTCGTTTACGCAGTGAGACGCTCGTGCCACACGAGCGCGCTCTGGTCCGTTAGCGAGGCGACCTGGTCAATGATGGCACGCATCGCGTCGGCGTCGGTCGGCGCCTCACGGAAGTCGGCGGCAAAACCGGGTTCGAGGTGTTCGGTGCCCGACGCGGCAAGAATCGCACACAGTTCCTGAATAAGTTCGCGCTGACGAGAATAGACCGGCTTACGCGATTCGTGCGACATGACGTTCGCGGCGACGATTCCCTTGAGCACCGCGATTTCGGCGCGGGTTTCCCCCGGGACAATGACATCAGCACCAAATCGAACCAGGCTCGCCGCTGTTGCCTGTTCCCGTGTCGCCGCCGTTGCTGAGCCTGCGAATCGACCGATCAGTGTCGACGTGAGATTCTTAAGTGCCCCCATCTCACGGGGCGTTCCTTCCCAGGTCTCGATCCACGAAGTGAGCCCGTCAAGTCGATCAAACGCGGCGATGAGTTCGTCGTGCGGGAGTTCACCGCCGATCCATTCGACCATCGAGTCGACGAGGTCGTCGTGGTCAACGCGCGACGACAGCGCTCTGACGTCGATGTACCCGTTCACAATCGCGTCTTCGAAATCGTGAACCGAATATCCGATGTCGTCGGACAGGTCCATGACTTGCGCTTCGATGCACAGTCGTCGGTCGTCGGTGCCGTGTCGAATCCAGTCGAAAATCGGAATGTCTGACTCGTAAACTCCGAATTTGGTTCGGCCACTCGGCTCGGCGACACCCGTTGCCTGAGTCCACGGGTATTTGCACGACGCGTCGAGGCTCGCGCGAGTGAGGTTGAGTCCGAAACTGTGACCGCCATCATCGAACACCTTGGGTTCGATTCGGGTCAGAATTCGAAGTGTCTGAGCGTTTCCCTCGAAACCACCGAAGGGAAGCGCCCAGTCGTTGAGGGCCTTTTCACCGTTGTGGCCAAAAGGCGGATGCCCAAGGTCGTGGGCGAGGCACGCGGTGTCGACGAGGTCCGGGTCAAGCCCGAGACTCGCACCGATCTCGCGGCCGACCTGTGCGACCTCGAGCGAATGAGTCAGGCGATTGCGCGCAAAATCGAGTCCGGCGGTCGGGGACAGAACCTGGGTTTTGGCTGCGAGTCGACGAAGTGCGCTCGAGTGCAGGAGCCGTCCGCGGTCGCGCGCAAAATCAGACCGTTCCCCCTTCGACCCCTCGGGAAAGGCGCGTTCGAGGTCAAAAGCGGTGTACTCGTCACCCGCCATTGTGGCTCGATTCGGTGTCGACCAAATCCTTCATGTGCGCACCCAAAATCTCGCGCGAGTTAAGCCAACCGTCGGGTAGAGACGGACGCTTTGGTGTGCCGGCGCGGCCACGCTGACCCTCCGCATCGGCGCCGGGATACGGAGCGTCTCGGTCGAGCTCGGCGAGAATGGCGTCCATTTCTTTCAGGCTACCGACCAGCGCGAGAGCCGAACGAGTTTCTCCCCCGACGGCGTACCCCTTGAAGTACCACGCGACGTGCTTGCGAATGTCTCGACAACCGTGGTTTTCGTCCTCGAGGAATTCGACGAGCAACTCCGCGTGCCGACGGAAGGCGTCGGCGACAAATCCCAGATTCGGCATGATCGTTTCGGCGTCCTTGCCGAATGCCGCCTCGAGGTCGGCGAATAACCAGGGGCGACCGAGACAACCGCGACCGACAATAACTCCGTCACACCCGGTTTCCTCGACCATTCGTTTTGCGTCCGCACCGCTCCAGATGTCACCGTTTCCCAAAATCGGCAAACCCGTGATTTCCGCCTTGAGCGTCCGAATCGCGTCCCAGTGGGCGTTTCCCGAGTAGTGCTGGGCCGCTGTGCGGGCGTGAAGCCCGATGGCGGCAACACCGAGGTCGGCTGCGATTCGGGCGGCGTCGAGATACGTGAGGTGGTCATCGTCGATACCCATCCGCATCTTGATGGTCACGGGAACGTCGCCGGCCGCCGTTACGGTCTCGCGCAGAATCTGCTCGAACAGGGTCGTCTTCCACGGCAGGGCCGCACCACCGCCCTTGCGCGTCACTTTGGGAACAGGACACCCGAAGTTCATGTCGATGTGGTCGGCGTGGTCGTCGTCGACCAGGATTCGGGTCGCTGCACCCATCGTCTTCGGATCCACGCCATACAACTGGATTGAACGCGTCGTCTCGGACGGATGGTGCTGAATGAGACGCATCGTCGTCTCGTTTCGTTCGACGAGGGCGCGCGCCGTGATCATCTCCGAGACGAATAGGCCACCTCCGTACTCGCGACACAACCGGCGAAACGCCGTATTCGTAATCCCCGCCATCGGGGCGAGGATGACGGGAACGTCCGTTTCGATCGGGCCGATGCGCATGTCAGGCGCCTAAGAGTCGCTCCGCGAGGTAACCCTCGAGTCGGTCGAGCGAAACGCGCTCTTGCGCCATCGTGTCGCGTTCGCGGACCGTCACGGCGTTGTCCTCGAGCGTGTCGAAGTCAACGGTGATGGCGAACGGCGTTCCGATTTCGTCCTGGCGACGGTATCGGCGTCCAATTGCACCGGCGTCATCGAAATCGATGTTCCAGTGCTTTCGAAGGTTTTCGGCGAGGTTACGCGCGAGCGGTGACAGCTCCTCGTGGCGCGAGAGCGGCAGCACCGCGGCCTTGACGGGCGCGAGACGATGATCGAAGCGCAGAACGTTCCGAACGTCAACACCGCCCTTCGTGTTGGGCGCTTCGTCCTCGTAATACGCATCAACCAGGAACGCCATGAGCGAACGCGTCAGTCCGGCCGCCGGCTCAATCACATACGGAGTCCAGCGTTCGTTCGTCGCTTGATCAAAATAGGACAGCTCGGTGCCGGACGCCGCCGAGTGGGTCTTCAGGTCGAAGTCGGTGCGATTCGCCACCCCTTCGAGCTCTCCGAATTCACCCGACGAGAAACCGAAACGGTATTCGATGTCGACCGTTCGCTTGGAATAGTGGGACAGCTTTTCGGCGGGGTGTTCGAACAGCCGCAGGTTGTCGGGGTTGATTCCGAGGTCGGTGTACCAGCGGAATCGCTCGTCGATCCAGTACTGGTGCCATTCCTCGTCCGTTCCCGGCTCGACGAAAAACTCCATTTCCATCTGTTCGAACTCGCGGGTGCGGAAGATGAAGTTCCCCGGCGTGATCTCGTTGCGGAACGACTTGCCGATCTGGCCGATTCCAAACGGTGGCTTCTGTCGAGAGGACGAGATGACGTTGTTGAAGTTCACAAAAATGCCCTGCGCCGTTTCGGGGCGCAAGTAGTGCATGCCGGCCTCGTCGTCAACCGGTCCGAGGTAGGTCTTGAGCATGCCCGAAAACGCTTTAGGTTCGGTCCACTCGCCGCGAGTCCCGCAGTGACC
>CANKTR010000069.1 GCA_947486475.1 Microbacteriaceae bacterium
AGACATTAGAGCGGAATGTTCCCGTGCTTTTTCGGCGGCATGCTCGCGCGTTTGGTTCCGAGCGCCCGCATCGACCGAATGATCGCGATTCGGGTCATGTGGGGGTAGATGACATTGTCGATTTCGCCGCGTTCCGCCGCCAAAAAGGGACTCGCGACATTGAGGGTGTACTCACTCGCCAGTTTGGTTCGAAGAGCCGCGACGTCCTCGCCGCGCTCTTCTGCTTCCTTGATTTCGGCGCGGTACAGAATGTTGACCGCACCCTGCCCGCCCATGACCGCGAGTTCCGCCGTCGGCCAGGCCATGTTGATGTCGGCACCGAGGTGCTTGGACCCCATCACGATGTACGCGCCGCCGTAGGCCTTACGAGTGATGACGGTGATGAGCGGCACGGTGGCCTCGGAATAGGCGTAGAGCAGCTTTGCACCGCGACGGATGACACCCTGCCATTCCTGGTCGGTGCCGGGCAAAAATCCGGGAACATCGACGAGCGTAATGATGGGGAGTCCGAAGGCGTCACAGAATCGAACGAAACGAGCGGCCTTTTCGCTGGCTTCGATGTTGAGCGTTCCCGCCATTTCTTTCGGCTGGTTCGCGACGACCCCGACGGGTTTTCCCTCCACTCGGGCGAACCCGATGATGATGTTCGGGGCGAACAGCGGCTGGACCTCGAGGAACGAGTCGTCGTCGACGGATCGGGCGATTACCTCCAACATGTCGTAGGGCTGGTTCGCGCTGTCCGGGATGATGACGTCGAGTTCTTTGTCCGCCTCGGTGGGGGTTTCGGACACAACCGCCGCATAGCGCGGGTGATCGGCGAGATTGTTCTGGGGCAGGTACGCGAGTACCGAGCGGACGAAATCGAATGCATCCGGCTCATCGCTCGCGAGATAGTGTGACACTCCGGTTCGCACGGAGTGCGTTTCCGCACCGCCGAGTTCTTCCATTCCGACGTCTTCGCCCGTGACCGCTTTGATGACATCGGGTCCGGTCACGAACATCTGGCTCGTTTTGTCGAC
Organism: Microbacteriaceae bacterium; assembly: GCA_947486475.1. The sequence goes on from CANKTR010000069.1 coordinate 1,020, forward strand.
CATCACAACGAAGTCGGTGAGCGCGGGCGAGTACACCGCTCCGCCCGCCGCCGGGCCGCAAATGATGGAGAACTGCGGAATCACCCCGCTGGACTGGGTGTTCAGGCGGAAAATCTCGCCGTACTTGCCCAACGCGGTCACGCCTTCTTGGATTCGAGCACCGCCCGAATCGAGGATGCCGATGATCGGAACACCCGCCTTGAGCGCGTATTCCTGGAGTTTCACGATTTTGGCGCCGGCGGCCTCGCCGAGCGACCCACCAAAAACGCTGAAGTCTTGACTGAAAATGCCGACCTCGCGGCCGTGGATTCGACCGACGCCCATGATGACGGAGTCGCGATCCGGACGCTTGCCCGAGTCGCCGAACGAGTCGCCGCGCGAGCGCACGAACTTGTCGATTTCCGTGAAGCCGGTCCCGGGGTCGACCAACTGCATGATGCGGGCCATCGCCGAGTTCTTGCCCTTGACTTTTTGCTTCTCGGCCGCCGCCTTTTGCGCGTCGTCCAAGTTTTTGAGACGCGCGGCGAAATCAGCGATTCGCGCTGCCGTCGTCGCGGGTCCGGGTTTCGGGGTGTTCTCAGTCACCCCTTTACCTTACTGACGGGAGTCCCGCTCGGCACCTATCGACGTCAGGATTGCTCGCGCACGAACGTGACGATCGTTTCGAGATGGTGGGTGTGGGGAAACAGGTCGAGCGCGCGCAATCGCGTCGGTCGATAACCGTGGTCACGCGCAAACGCGATGTCCCGGGACAGGGCGACGGGGTCGCACGCCACGTACACGATTTGCGCGGGGGCGATGCGTCCCAGAAGCGCCATGACCTCGCGGCCCGCTCCGGAACGAGGGGGGTCGAGGATGACGGTTCCCGCCGCCAATCGCGAGCGCTCACCGGGGGTCGCACGAGCGTCCAGTGCGCGCAGCCATTTGTCGACCATCCCCGTCTCGGCAAACGCACCGACCCACTCACTGAGGTTTTCACCCGCGTGCTCGGTCGCCCGTTCGTCCGACTCGACGCTCGTGATTCGGGTGGACGGCCCACCGAGGTCCGCGAGCGCCACCGCGAAGAGCCCGACGCCGCCGTACAGGTCGAGGTTCAGCGCGGTCGGGTCGAATCGTTCCGGGTCAATCGCCGCGCGCACCTCGTCGGTCAGGGTGGTGGCCGCTTCGCGATGGACCTGCCAAAAGCCGTTGTCGTCCACCTGAAACTCGCGGTTCCCGACGCGTTCGCGAATGACCGTCGGTTTTTGTTCGCCGACGATGAGTCGGGGTTCCCCGACCGACGGCGACAACACATCGACCGAACCGGTCATCCCGTAGTTGTCGGCGAGCGGAGCGATGCGGTTGATTCCCTCGGACGCGAGCGGGAGGTTCTTCACCACGATGATGTCGTGAGACCGGCGCGCACGAGGCCCGACCTGCCCCTGATCGTTGACGTGAAGGCGAACTCGCGTTCGCCAGGCCAGCCCGCCACGGTCCTCGTCGCCGAGAAGCGCGGTCACCCGATCCAACAGCAGAGCGATAGTCGACTCGTCCAGTTTCCCGAAGCGTGCGAGCGAATCCTTGAGCACGTCCCGTTTCAACTCGCGCTGATGCGCCAGGGCGATGTGTCCGAAATCGGCTCCGCCAACTCGTGCATGAATGGGGCGATCGATGCCCGCTTCAGCCCAGACGTGCGGAACGCGGTGCGGGCTCGACTCCACAGTCGAGACGGCATCGGCACGCCAAAAACTGGCTTTCGAATCGTCGGTGACCCGCGCGATCACGGTCTCGCCCGGGATGGCATCGCTGACGAACACCACCCGCCCGTCGAGTCGGCCCACCGCGAACCCGCCGTGGGCGATCCCGGTGAGTGCCAGTTCGATGTCTGTCCCCGTCGCGTCGCCCATTTGTCCAGCCTAGGGTCACGGTAGTGTCGGGCTGTGCGCCTCACTCTCGCGTCGACTTCCCCCGCCCGACTCGCCACCCTGCGCGGCGCCGGGGTCGAACCCGTGGTTGTGGCGCCGGGTGTCGACGAGGACGCCGTCGTCGCGGCAGCCGGTCACCTCGAACCCGCCGCCATGGTCGAGTTACTCGCTCGCGCCAAGGCCGAAGCCGTGGCCGATTCGCACGGTCACGGAATCAATGGCCTGATTCTTGGCGGTGATTCGGTGTTCGTCATCGACGGAATTATTCACGGAAAGCCTCACCAGCCGGCGGTCGCGCGCGAGCGGTGGCTGCGCCAACGTGGACGAACAGGGGTCTTGTATTCGGGCCACTGGCTCATCGACAATCGCGGGGGCACGAACAACGGCGGGGTCGGCGTCGTCACCCACGCCGAAGTCACCTTCGCCGATGTCACCGAGGACGAAATCGACGCCTACATCGCGACGGGCGAACCGCTCACCGTGGCGGGCGCGTTCACGATCGATTCGCTGGGTGGACCGTTCATCGACTCGATCATCGGGGACCCCCACACGGTCGTTGGGCTATCGCTGCCGGCCGTGCGCAACCTGGTTCGGTCTTTCGGGATTCCCTGGACGGACCTCTGGAATCGGAACTGATTCGGGACAGAGCGCCCGCCGACCAATAGGCTGAAGTACATGTCCGCACGCATCACCAAGGTCCTCATCGCCAACCGTGGCGAAATCGCCGTTCGCGTCATCCGCGCTGCGAAAGACGCGGGAATCGCCACCGTCGCCGTCTATGCCAATCAGGACATCAACGCGCAGCACGTCCGGCTCGCCGACGAGGCCATCAGTTTGGATGGCACCACCAGCGCCGACACCTACCTCGTCATTGCCAAAATTATTGCCGCCGCCAAACGGACCGGTGCCGACGCGATTCACCCCGGCTACGGCTTTCTCGCCGAGAACGCGGATTTTGCCCGCGCCGTGACCGCGGCGGGCATCATCTGGATCGGCCCGACGCCCGAGGCAATCGAACGCCTAGGAGACAAGGTGAGCGCGCGACACGTGGCCGAGAAGGTCGGAGCGCCCTTGGCGCCCGGCACGCTCAATCCGGTCGAGACCGCCGAAGAGATTTTGGCGTTCGTTGACGAACACGGTTTACCCGTCGCCATTAAAGCGGCGTTCGGTGGCGGTGGGCGCGGACTCAAGGTCGCCCGCACGCGCGAGGAGGTCCCGGAACTGTTCGAGTCGGCGACCCGCGAAGCCATCGCCGCCTTCGGTCGGGGTGAGTGTTTTGTCGAGAAATACCTCGACAAACCGAGACACGTCGAGACCCAGTGCCTCGCCGATCACAAGGGCAACGTCGTCGTCGTGTCGACGCGCGACTGTTCCCTGCAGCGCCGGCATCAGAAATTGGTCGAAGAAGCCCCGGCGCCGTTCTTGAGCGACGACCAACGCGACCTTTTGTACACCGCGTCAAAAAACATTCTCAAAGAGGTCGGATACGTCGGTGCGGGAACCTGTGAGTTCCTCATCGGCGCGGACGGCACCATCACCTTCCTCGAAGTCAACACGCGCCTGCAGGTCGAACACCCCGTCTCGGAGGAAGTCACCGGGCTCGACCTCGTGCGCGAGCAGTTCCGCATCGCCGAGGGCGGGCTCGTCGATTATCCTGACCCGGTCATCACCGGGCACTCGATTGAATTCCGCATCAACGGCGAGGACGCCGGAGCGAACTTCCGCCCGACCCCGGGGCCCGTCAAGGCTCTTCGAATTCCGGGCGGTCCCGGTGTTCGCGTCGACTCGGGCGTTGTCGCGGGGGACGTGATCTCGGGAGCGTTCGATTCTCTGCTGGCAAAACTCATCGTGACCGGGACCGATCGCAAAGACGCACTGGCGAAAGCCCGCCGCGCGCTGAGCGAGTTCCAGGTCGTCGGCCTTCCGACCGTCCTTCCGTTCCATCAGCTCGTCGTCGACGACCCCGCGTTCGCACCCGCGGGCGACAAACCGTTCTCGATTTACACGTCGTGGATTGAAACCGAGTTCGTCAACACCGTCGAGGAAT
>CANKTR010000070.1 GCA_947486475.1 Microbacteriaceae bacterium
ACCTACTACGAGGGTCGCGAAGAGGTGACGTCCTTTGCGGTGGCAGACATGGCAATCGATGGCAACCGGGCCGAAGCACTTCGGCTACTGCGTCACGCTATCCAATCCGGTGTCGACCCCGTGCCTTTGATTGCGGCGTTCGCGGCCAAGCTCCGACAGCTCGCCAAGGTCGGTGGGTACACCGGTTCGCCCAGTAACGCGGCGAAAGACCTCGGTATGCCGCCGTGGATGATCGACAAATCCAGGAGTGCGCTTCGGAAATGGACCGGCCCGACACTCGGCAGGGCGATTCTGGTCGTCGCTGAGGCCGATTCGATGGTCAAGGGCGCCGGTCGCGACCCCGAATTTGCCGTTGAGCGGATGGTTGACCGCGTAGCGTCCCGAACCTAGACACACAACGACGGCCCCCGGTTTCCCGGGAGCCGTCGAGGTTTAGCGGAAGATCTATTTCTTCGGTGCAGCGGCCTTGGTGGCGCTAGTTTTAGCCGGAGCCTTTGCTGCTGCCTTGGCGGGAGCTTTCACTGCCGCCTTCTTGGCCGGGGCCTTTGCGGCCGCCTTCTTGGCGGGTGCTTTGGCCGGAGCCTTCTTGGCGGGTGCTTTGGCCGGAGCCTTGGTCACCGTGGCGTCGCCCGATATTGCGGCGGCCTGGGCAGCGATACCCGACTTGCGGTTCGCCGCTTGGTTCTTGTGAATGACACCCTTCGACACGGCCTTGTCAATCTTGCGCGTTGCTGCGGCAACGGCATTGACGGCGGCCGCCTTGTCGCCCGTCGCGATTGCCTCGCGCGCGATGCGGATGACGGTCTTGAGTTCGCTCTTGACGGCCCTGTTGCGCTCTTGCGCCTTGAGGTTTGTCTTGATTCGCTTAATCTGCGACTTGATATTTGCCACGAATGGTTTCCTTAGGTGAGTGGTGTCGAACCGAGATGGGGTGTTGCGAATCCCGGTGTCGTTCCGTGCATCGGAGAGAGGGCCTCTGCACGCAAGCCAAGAGACAACGTTACCAGAGGCGAACGGCGCATGGCGACCGCGAGGCGTGAAACAATAGAGAACGATGTCCCGTTCCACGAAGCCGCCAATTCCGTCACGCACGGACCCGTCGATAATCCGAAATTTCTGCATCATCGCGCACATCGATCACGGAAAATCCACGCTCGCCGACCGCATGCTCGGAATCACGGGGATTGTTGGCGACCGTGACATGCGGGCCCAGTACCTCGATCGCATGGACATCGAGCGCGAACGAGGAATTACGATTAAGAGTCAGGCCGTGCGCATGCCGTGGGCCGTGGATGGCGTGGATTACGCGCTCAACATGATTGACACCCCCGGCCATGTCGACTTCTCGTACGAGGTTTCTCGGTCTCTCGCGGCCTGCGAAGGGGCAATTCTTCTCGTGGACGCGGCCCAAGGAATCGAAGCCCAGACTCTCGCCAACCTGTACCTGGCGCTCGAGAACGACCTCGAAATCATCCCGGTGCTCAACAAAATCGATCTGCCCTCGGCGGATCCCGAAAAATACGCGAAGGAACTCGCGTCTCTCATCGGCGGAGACCCCGATGATGTGATGCGCGTGTCGGGAAAGACGGGTGTCGGCGTCGATGAACTGCTCGATCGAGTCGTCCAGAAGATTCCCGCGCCGGTCGGCGACCCGACGGCCCCCGCACGCGCCATGATTTTCGACTCGGTCTATGACTCCTATCGGGGAGTTGTAACCTACGTGCGCGTCATAGACGGTTCCCTCAGCCCTCGCGAGCGAATCCAGATGATGTCGACGCGGGCCGCCCATGAACTATTGGAAATCGGCGTTTCGTCACCTGAACCGACCCAGTCCGAAGGACTCGGTGTCGGCGAGGTGGGGTACCTCATCACCGGTGTGAAAGACGTCCGCCAGTCCAAGGTCGGCGATACCGTGACGAACCTCGCGAAGCCGGCCAAAATCGCACTGGAGGGCTACACCGACCCCAAGCCGATGGTCTACTCGGGGTTGTACCCGCTCGACGGCGCTGAGTTCCCCGATCTGCGCGAAGCACTCGACAAACTCAAGCTCAGCGACGCCTCGCTGGTGTACGAGCCGGAAACTTCCGTAGCGCTTGGGTTCGGTTTCCGGTGTGGGTTCCTCGGCCTGTTGCACCTCGAAATCATCACCGAGCGCCTGGAACGCGAATTCGGACTCGACCTTATCGCCACCGCCCCGAGTGTTATCTATAACGTTTCGACCGACGACGGTAAAGAAATTCAGGTCACCAACCCGTCGGAATACCCCGTCGGAAAAATCAAGTCGGTCCGCGAACCCATCGTGCGCGCGGCCGTGCTGGCCCCCAAGGATTATGTCGGCACGATTATGGAACTGTGCCAGACGAGGCGCGGAACCCTGATTGGAATGGATTACCTGGGTGAAGACCGCGTCGAAATCAAATATACAATTCCCCTCGGCGAGATCGTTTTTGATTTCTTTGACAACCTCAAGTCGCGAACGGCCGGGTACGCGTCGCTCGATTACGAACCGGCAGGCGAACAAGAAGCCGATCTCGTGAAGGTCGACATTCTGTTACAGGGCGAACAGGTCGATGCGTTCTCGGCGATCGTGCATCGCGAGAAGGCCTATGCCTATGGCGTCATGATGACCTCCCGACTGCGCGAACTCATTCCTCGCCAGCAATTCGAGGTTCCGATTCAGGCGGCCATCGGCGCGCGCATCATCGCCCGTGAGAGCATTCGAGCCATGCGCAAGGACGTGCTCGCGAAGTGTTACGGCGGCGACATCAGTCGTAAGCGCAAATTACTCGAGAAGCAAAAGGCGGGGAAGAAACGCATGAAGATGGTGGGACGCGTCGAGGTTCCGCAGGAAGCGTTCATCGCCGCCTTGTCGGGGGACACCGAAAAGAAGGACAAGAAGTGACCACGGGACTCTCGCGACTGTTGATCGTCGGATATTTGATTCTGGCGTTGGCGGCCACCGGGCGGAGTGCCTTCCAAATCGCGACGAAGTTCTCGGAAGCGCCCTTCGCCTACACGTTGTCGGCCGTCGCGGCGGCACACTATTTCCTCGCTGTGATTGCGATCGCGCGCAGATGGCGCAGATTTGCTATCGCCATGATGGTGGTCGAACTTATTGGCGTTCTGAGCGTTGGAATGTTGACCTATCTGATCCCGACGCTCTTCCACGCCAATTCGGTGTGGTCCTACTTCGGTCTCGGATACGGATACGTGCCCGTGCTCTTGCCCATCCTTGGGCTGTGGTGGGCGTGGGAAACGCGATGACCGACTGGCCACTGCCGAGCGACGGCATCGATTCCGTTGTCACCATCGGCAAGTTCGACGGCGTTCACGTCGGGCATCGTGAGGTCGTCTCGCAACTGCGCGCCCGCGCGAAAGGTCGACGCGTTGTGGTTATCACCTTCGACCGTCATCCTTTGGAGCTTTTCGACCCCGCCCGTGCTCCACAGCCAATTCTGTCCATTCCCCAAAAGGTCGAGGCCCTACTGGGCGCTGGCGCAGACCTCGTCGTCGTCCTGCCGTTCACGACAGAATTTTCGGCGATGTCACCCGACGAGTTCATAGACGAGGTTCTCGTCGCCGGAGTTTCCGCTTCACTCGTCCTGGTTGGGTCTGACTTCCGCTTCGGCGCAAAAGGCGCAGGGACCATCGAGATGCTGACCGGGCGCGGCACCACAGCAGGATTCGAGGTCGTCACCCTCGACCACGTGTGCGTCGACGAGGGTATCAAGGTCTCGTCGTCAACGATTCGTGACGCGCTTCTCGCCGGTGCAGTCGAGACCGCCACGGAACTGATGGGGCGACCACATCGCGTTCGCGGCCTCGTCGTGCACGGGCATCAGCGCGGTCGGGTGCTCGGGTATCCCACCGTGAACCTTGAAGAGAACAACGAGGGCATGATTCCGAGGCCCGGCGTCTATGCGGGAATCCTCCGAGTTCACGGACAAGACTTCCTTGCCGGCATTTCCGTCGGCAAGAACCCCACCTTCACCGACGTCACTCGCGACCAGGTCGAAGCACACGCGCTCGACGCCGATTTCGATGCCTACGGCTCCATCGCCGAAGTGGGCTTTACACACTGGATTCGCGATATCGAGGCGTTCGGGTCGGTCGAGGAACTGATTGCTGCGCTACACAAGGATTTCGCTGACATCAGAACGCTCATTGCCGGCGGTGCGCCCCACCTGTAGACACCGTTGCGCAAATGTTGGCAATGTGCTCATATGCGCGTAAAGTGAACGCGTGATAGAAATTTCGGACACCGAGCTCGCGCTTCGCGCGGCTCGGCTTTACTACGACGATGGCAAGACTCAAGACGAGATCGGGGACACGCTCGGCATCACCCGCTGGAAAGCCGGCCGTTTGCTCGCTCTCGCGCGTGATTCCGGGATTGTCGCGATTTCGATTGTCGACAGCACTGACACCGCCGAGGTTCGTCCAGCAAATGGCATCACGACCACCGACCGTTCGCGTGCGCACGGCGTCACCGATTCGGCGTCCCTTCGCGCGTTCCTCTATGGGCTTGCCGCGGTCGATGCGATCGGACTCGAGGAACGTGCAGCACGTCTCGCGACCCGGTCTATCAAGAACGATTCCAAACGGGCTGCGCTCGACACCATCATTCGACTTATCGACCTCACGACGCTGGAGGGCGCTGATACCCCGGGCAAGGTTCGTTCTCTCGTGCGAAAAGCGATTCTGCCCGACCCCTCCGACCCGACGGCACCGCGCGTCGCAGCCGTGTGCGTGTATCCCGACATGGTTCAACACGCCGTCGCGGCACTGGGATCTCACAAGGGCGACGGCGTCACCGGAATCGGGGTTGCGTCGGTCGCGACTGCCTTCCCGAGCGGACGCTCGACACTCGAGATCAAACTGGCCGACACGCGCTACGCCGTGTCGCAGGGCGCGACCGAAATCGACATGGTGATTGACCGCGG
>CANKTR010000071.1 GCA_947486475.1 Microbacteriaceae bacterium
GAACAAGTTGTTCACTCGCTGAACTACGCGTTCCGCGACCGCCGCGCGAAGAAGGGCGAATTCCGACGCCTCTGGATTCAGCGCATCAACGCAGCGGCACGCCTCAACGGAATCACCTACAACCGGCTCATCCAGGGACTGGCGCTCGCTGGTATCGAGGTCGACCGTCGGATGTTGGCCGAGCTTGCGGTGAACGACGCGGCGACGTTCGCGTCGATTGCGAAGGCCGCGAAGGCCGCGCTTCCCGCGGACACCTCGGCACCCAAGGCGTAATTCGCCGACTCAATCGCAGCTGAAGTCCCCGTCGAAAGGCGGGGACTTCGCTCGTTGGGTAACATCAAACTCGTGATCACCAACCCCGCGGACCCGCAGGTCAAAGCAATCGCCCGGCTCGGTCAGCGGTCGCGACGCGAGGACGCGGGGGTGTTTGTGGTCGAGGGGCCCCAAGCCGTTCGGGAACTCCTCACGTTCGCCCCGGATTCTGTCGTCGATGTTTTCTACACCGCGGCGTTCGCCGAGAAACACGGCGGCATCCTGCAACTCGCGGAACGGTCGCCCGCCACGGTTGATGAGGTGTCCGACAAAGTCCTCGCCGTGATGGCCGACACCGTGACCCCGCAAGGCGTCGTCGCCGTCGCGCAACTGCTCGACCATTCGCTCGACGATCTGGACGACATTCGCTTGGTCGCTGTTTGCGACGAGATTCGTGACCCGGGAAATGCCGGCACCGTTATTCGCGCGGCGGATGCGGCCGGGGCCGACGCGGTAATCCTTACCGGGGCGTCAGTCGACCTTCACAACCCGAAACTGGTTCGAGCCAGCACGGGCTCGATTTTTCACCTGCCCATCATCGAGCACGACGACCTTGCCGACGTTGTCGAGTGGCTACAGAGCAGGGGAGTGACGGTGCTCGCCGCGGCGGCGGACGGCGACTCAATTCCGTCCATTCAGGCGTCACTCGACCAACCGACGGCGTGGCTGTTTGGAAATGAAGCACACGGACTGGATGACAACGCTCGTGCGCTTGCAAACCGGGTCGTGTCCGTGCCGATTTACGGCAAAGCCGAGTCGCTCAACCTGGCCACGGCAGCGAGCGTCTGCCTCTACGCCTCGGCGTTCGCGCAGAGTCGGGGCTAATCGCCGCTCCTCTAGGATTGGGGGGTGCCGAGCATCTCTCCCCAACAACTCGCGGACGTCGTCGCCGAGGCGATCGGCGCCATCAATGGCGTGACGACGGGTGACGAACTCAAGCAGGTGCGAACCCAGTTCGTGGCGGACGGTTCGCCGATTTCGATCATTAACGCGACCCTGCGCGATGTGCCCGCCGAAGAAAAGGCCGAAGCCGGCAAGATTGTTGGCCAAGCACGAGGCGAGATCAACCAGGCGTTTGCCGCGCGCGAGGCGCTGATTCTGCAGGCCGAAGAACACGCACGATTGCTCACGGAATCGGTGGACGTCACCGCGGTGGCGTCGAAGCGTCGCGTCGGTGCCCGCCACCCGCTCAACCTGTTGATGGAAGAGATGTCGAACATCTTTGTGGGGATGGGCTGGGAGGTCGCGGAAGGTCCGGAACTCGAAAACGAGTGGTTCAACTTTGACGCACTCAACTTTGACGAAGACCACCCCGCGCGGGCCATGCAGGACACCTTCTTCGTCGAGCCGGTTGACCGCCACCTCGTGTTGCGCACACACACATCGCCCGTGCAGATCCGCTCACTGTTGTCGCGGGAACTGCCGGTGTATGTCGTTGCACCGGGACGTGTCTACCGAACCGACGAACTCGATGCGACTCACACACCCGTGTTTCACCAGATGGAGGGCATCGCCATCGACAAGGGCATCACGATGGCGCACCTCAAAGGTACGCTCGAACACCTCGCGCGGGCGATGTTCGGCGACGGCGCTAAAATTCGACTCCGACCCAACTATTTCCCCTTCACCGAACCGTCCGCTGAACTCGACATTTGGCACCCGACGTTCCGCGGTGGCGCTCGCTGGATCGAATGGGGCGGGTGTGGGATGGTCAACCCCAACGTCCTTCGCGCTGCCGGTATCGACCCCGAGGAATACCAAGGCTTCGCCTTCGGAATGGGCATCGAGCGCACACTGATGTTCCGCAACGACGTCGCAGACATGCACGACATGGTCGAGGGCGACGTTCGGTTCTCGCAACAGTTCGGGATGGTGATTTAGGTGCGGATTCCCGCGAGTCACTTGCGCGAGTTTGTCGACCTGCCGGTTGACGCAACCACCGAGCACCTCCACGAAGTGCTCGTGTCCGTTGGGTTCGAGGAAGAGGGCGTCTACCCCGCAGAACTCTCGGGCCCCATCGTCGTCGGACAGGTTCTGGAATTCACGCCGGAACCCCAGGACAACGGCAAAACCATCCGGTGGTGCCAGGTTCGAGTCGCCGCGGGGGACGCGGCGGATGCGGTTCGGGGAATCGTGTGTGGCGCCGCCAATTTCGAGGTCGGAGACAAAGTGGTCGTGACACTTCCGGGCTCCGTCTTGCCCGGCCCGTTCCCCATCGCCGCCCGCAAGACCTATGGTCACGTGTCGGACGGCATGATCGCGTCGGCGAAAGAATTGGGACTCGGAGACGAGCACAACGGGATCCTCCGTCTCGCCGAATTGGGGCTCGACCCTGAGGTCGGCACCGACGCGATCGAACTGTTGGGTCTCGACGATTTCGCGGTCGAAATCAACGTGACGCCTGACCGTGGTTATGCGATGTCGATTCGCGGAGTCGCCCGGGAATACGCGCATGCGACGGGCGCGTCGTTTCGTGACCCCGCCGACGCCGTCACCGTCACTCCCGGTTCGGGATTCGCGGTTGTCCTCGACGATTCCGCACCGATTCGCGGCGCACTCGGCTGCACCGGTTTTGTCACCCGCGTTGTTCGCGGGCTCGACCGCTCGCGTCCGACGCCGGCGTGGATGGTCAAGCGTCTTGCGTTGATGGGAATTCGGTCGATTTCCCTCCCCGTCGACATTTCGAACTACGTGATGATGGAGCTCGGCCAACCGACCCACACCTACGACCTCAACAAACTGTCGGGCGGCATCACGGTTCGTCGCGCGTCCAAGGGCGAAAAGCTGACCACCCTGGACGAGCAGGTGCGAACACTGTCGTTGGAAGACCTTCTCATCACCGACGAATCCGGTCCGATCGGGCTGGCCGGCGTCATGGGCGGTGCCACGACCGAAATCGACGACGCGTCGACCGATGTCTTGATCGAGGCCGCGACGTTCGACCCCATCACGATTGCCCGGACCGCCCGTCGCCACAAACTGTCGAGCGAAGCGTCGAAGCGTTTCGCCCGCGAAGTGGACCCGCTCGTGTCCCGTGCCGCCGCGCAACGGGTGGTGGACCTGCTCGTCGAGCTGGGGGGCGGAACGGCCGACGCGCTCGGCACCGACCTCGTCCACGTCGAGCCACAACCGACGATTCACCTTCCCGCTGACTTCATCGCCCGACTGATCGGCGTCGACTACACCGACGATGAAATCGAAACCGTACTGACGGATATCGGCGCAACGCTGGACAAGGCGAAAGACGGCTGGACCGTCACGCCGCCCTCGTGGCGACCCGACCTGGTCGATGCGCCCGGTCTCGCCGAGGAGGTCGCGCGCATTCACGGCTACGACCGGATTCCGTCGGCGATCCCCGTCGCACCGCCCGGCAGGGGCCTTTCGCGATCGCAAGCCGCCCGGCGTCGCGTGGCGCAGGTTCTGGCCGGTGCGGGACTCACCGAGGTTCTCGCGTACCCCTTCGTCACGACGGAACAGAACGCGCTCTTTGGTTCGGTCGACGGGTCGCCGGTGCCCGAGATGACGCTCGCGAACGCGCTGGACCCCAACATCGCACAACTTCGACGATCGCTGCTCCCCGGAATCCTTGATGTCGCCAAGCGCAACGTTGCGCGCGGGCTCACGTCGCTGGCGATCTATGAGGTCGGCGTCGTTTTTCAACCGTCCGGTGCGACCGGTTCCGCGTCGATTCCCGGGGGTGATAAACGTCCCGACGCGACCACGCTCGACGGACTCTATGCCAGCGTCCCCGCCCAACCGTGGCACGTCTCCGCCGTGTTTGTCGGGCCGGTAACCGCGAAACAGCCAGGGCAGTCGGCGGTTGCCTCTGGTATCGGTGACGCATTGGACACCATTCACGCCATCGCCTCGGCGGTCGGCGTCGCCGTCCAGATTCGCCAAGGGGCCCACGCGGCGTTCCACCCCGGTCGATGCGCCGAGGTTCTTGTGGGGGACACGTCGGTCGGTTTCGCGGGGGAAATTCTGCCATCGTTCGCGGTCGGGCTCGACCTGCCCCGCGTCGTCTCGGCGCTTGATCTCGACCTCGAGGCGCTCATCGCCGCCGCGTCCGACCACGTCGTCGCCACGCCGGTTCTCGTCTTCCCCGCCGCAACCCAGGACGTGTCGCTCGTCGTCGACATCGTCGTGCCGGCCGCCGATGTCATGGCCGCGGTCGTCGAGGGTGCCGGTGAACTGCTCGAGAGCGCGCACCTCATCGACGACTATCGCGGAGCCGGTCTCGACGAGAACCAGAAATCGCTGACCTTCGCCCTTCGATTCCGCGCTGAGGATCGAACTCTCACTCAGCAAGAGGCGACCGAATCCAAACTGGCCGGTGTCGCCGTCGCCGCGTCGCGCCACAACGCGACGATTCGGGAGTAGCCGTGGTTCGTCACTTCCGCCGCGATGACGACATCAGCCCCGCCGAGCAACAACAGATCATCGACCTGGCCATCGCCATGAAGGCCGACCCCTACGGGTTGACGCCACTCGCCGGACCGAAATCGGTCGCGTTGTTATTCGACAAGCCGTCGACCCGAACCCGCGTCTCGTTCAGCGTGGGGGTCGCGGCCCTCGGCGGCAACCCGCTCGTCATCCA
>CANKTR010000072.1 GCA_947486475.1 Microbacteriaceae bacterium
GGAGGACGAGGGAACTAATTGCTGACCACCGTGCCGATGGCTTCACCGCGGATGGCCTTGGCGATGTTTCCGCCCGGCTCCATTCCGAAAATCCGCATTGGCAGGTTGTTATCGCGGCAGAGTGCGAACGCCGTCGCATCGATGACCTTTAGCTCCTGCTCAAGCGCCTGAGAATAGGTGATCGTCTCGATCTTTTTCGCATCGTTATTGGTGCGCGGGTCGTCGTCGTAAACGCCGTCCACACCATTCTTGGCGACGAGAACCTCGACCGCCTTGATTTCGAGGGCACGCTGTGCGGCGACCGTGTCAGTCGAGAAATACGGGAGTCCGGCACCCGCACCAAAGATGACGACGCGTCCTTTTTCGAGGTGGCGAATCGCACGCAACGGAATGTAGGGTTCGGCGACCTGAGTCATCTCGATCGCCGACTGAACGCGAACGGGCTGACCGGCTTGTTCGAGGAAGTCCTGAAGAGCAAGGGCGTTCATGACCGTACCGAGCATTCCCATGTAATCGGCGCGCGAACGATCCATTCCGCGCTGGCTGAGTTCCGCTCCGCGGAAGAAGTTTCCACCACCGACAACAATCGCGACCTGCACGGTCTTGGCGGCCTCGGCGATCTCGCGCGCGATGCCACTGACGATGTCGGGGTCGACTCCCAGGGTTCCAGCGCCAAACGCTTCACCGGACAGTTTCAGAAGGACTCGGCGCGTCGACATGGAACCTCTCTTTCAGTTCCAGAGTACCGAGTGCACGGTGGAATTGACGAAGGGAGGCCCGCGTTTCCGCGAACCTCCCCTGTCGATGTTTGGTTAAGCGCCGACCTTGAAGCGGGCGAAGCCCGAAACAGTGAGTCCGGCCTGAGCAAGAACCTGCGTGATGGTCAGCTTGTTGTCACGCGCGTAGTCCTGCTCGAGAAGAGCGACCTGCTTGAAGAAGGCGCCGAGGCGACCCTCAACAATCTTGGGGAGGGCGGCCTCGGGCTTGCCCTCTCCACGCGAGATCTCTTCGACGATGCGGCGCTCGGCCTCAACGGCGTCCGCGGGGACCTCGTCCTTGGTCAAGTACTGCGGGTCAGCGAACGAGATGTGCTGAGCAATTGCACGAGCGGTCTCTTCGTCCTTGCCCTCATAAGCGACGACAACGCCGACCTGCGGGGGCAGGTCCTTGCTCGTGCGGTGAAGGTAGACGGCAAACTGCGAGCCGGCAATCTTGACAACGCGGCGAAGTTCGACCTTCTCGCCAATGATGGCGGCGTCGTCCGCGATACGGTCAGCAATCGACTGTCCGCCAACCGGTGCCGCGAGAGCGGCCTCGGTCGAATCGGCTCCGGCGGCGGCAACCGCCTCGATGACGACATCTGCAAGCGCGATGAACTTCTCGTTCTTCGCAACGAAGTCGGTCTCGCACGCGAGTTCGATTAGGTACACCGCGTCAGCAGTTTCCTTGGCCGCAACGAGGCCTTCGCTCGTCGAGCGGTCAGCGCGCTTGGCGTTACCCTTTGCGCCCTTAAGTCGAAGAATCTCGACAGCCTTGTCCATGTCGCCACCGGCTTCGACGAGAGCGTTCTTGGTGTCGACCATGCCGGTCCCAAGGCGCTCACGGAGAGTCTTGACGTCTTCTAATGAAAAATCAGCCATGTCTGTACTTTCTGTGTGAATTTATTTGTCGGTGGAGTCGGCGTCAGCGGCAGGAGCCTCGTCAACGACGGGGGCTTCGGCGGCAACCTCGGCCTCGACGGCAGGCGCCTCAGTGACAGGCGCTTCCGCAGCGACATCGGCGACCTCGCCGAGAAGCTCGCGCTCCCAGTCGGCGAGAGGCTCGACGGCGGACACGTTTCCGGCCGCAGCAGGCTTGTCGTGACGAATCACAAGGCCCTCGGCGACGGCGTCCGCGATCACGCGGGTAAGCAGTCCGACCGAACGGATCGCGTCGTCGTTACCGGGAATCGGGAACTGGATTTCGTCGGGGTCCGCGTTGGTGTCCAGGATTGCCACGACGGGGATACCGAGCTTGGCTGCTTCGCTCATCGCGAGGTGTTCGCGCTTGGCGTCGACAACCCAGATCGCGCTGGGGGTCTTGGTGAGGTTACGGATTCCACCGAGCGACTTGTGGAGCTTTTCGAGCTCGCGACGCTTCATGAGGAGTTCCTTCTTGGTGAAGCCCTTGGTGGTGTCCTCGAAGTCGACCTGTTCCAGTTCCTTCATGCGCTCGAGGCGACCAAGGACGGTCTGGAAGTTGGTGAGAAGCCCACCGAGCCAACGCTGGTTGACGTAGGGCTGACCGACGCGGCCGGCTTCGGCTGCGATCGATTCCTGCGCCTGCTTTTTGGTGCCGACAAACAGGATGGTGCCGCCGCGGGCGACGGTCTCGCGGACGAACTCGTAGGCCGCGTCGATGTGAGCGAGCGACTGCTGAAGGTCGATGATGTGGATGCCCGAACGCTCGGTCAGGATGAAGCGCTTGACCTTCGGGTTCCAGCGCTGTGTCTGGTGTCCGAAGTGCACGCCGCTGTCGAGCATTTGGCGAATTGTGATGACGGCCATGGCCGTTCTCCTTTTGTTGTGGTTATTGCGCAGACGGATGTCTGGCCCTGGTGTCCGTAACGATTCCTCCCCGAGGGGACCAATGGTTTCGTGTAACTGATGGACACGCGAATTCGCTCACCGAAATGAACGTAGTTACAGTGTACAGGCTCTCCACAGCGCTAACAAACGCTGGTTTCTGCCCTGTTGATGCCGAGCATCGAGCGGACAGTTCTCCGGAGCGCGACAGTGGTCTCGTGACCTCAATCCTGCGCCTTCCTCCCCCACTGATCGCGGTGTTGGTCGCCCTGCTGGTACTGATGCCGACGGGTCGAGCCGATGCGGGCTCGCGCTGGTCCTGGCCGGTCGTCGGTGAGGTGATTCGCGGTTTCGCGAAACCGGCAGATGCCTGGTCGGCGGGTCACCGCGGCATCGATATCCAAGCGGCCCCGGGTGCCGAAGTTCGATCGCCCGTCGCTGCGCGCGTGACCTTCGTCGGTCCGGTCGCCGGTCGCGGGGTGATCGTGTTGCGAACCCTCGAGGACGGTGACGTCACTCTGGAACCGATTGAACCGGCGGTTCTTCTCGGGGACGTCGTCAACGCCGGCGATATCGTGGGTTTCGTTCGGGGCGGACACCTCGGCGACAATGCGCTTCACCTCGGATTACGGGTCGAGGGTGAATACGTCGACCCGCACCCGTTTTTGCCGCTACAGCCGCGAATCGTTGTCTACGACTCGTGGCTCAATTCCTATGCCCTGGGATGAGCCGACGCATACGCCTTCTTGAGACGTTCGCTCGATACGTGCGTGTAAATCTGGGTGGTGCCGACGCTCGCGTGCCCGAGGATCTCTTGCACGCTGCGCAGATCTGCTCCGCCGTCCAACAGGTGCGTCGCTGCGGTGTGCCGCAGAATGTGCGGACCCTTGGGCCCAGACCCCGGCATCGCACCGATGACGGCGGCGACGACGCCGTAGACCGTCCGCGTCGTCAGTGATTTCCCGCGCGCGCCGACGAACAGGTGTGTGGTATCTGCCGCGACGCGCAGTTCAGGGCGGGCGTTGTCGCGGTAATCCAACAACGCCGCACGCGCGGGGACACCGAACGGGACCACCCGCTCTTTCGCCCCTTTTCCGAGGACCCGAACCGTCGAATCGGCCCAATCGATGTCACCGAGTCGAATTCCGACGAGTTCCGAGACACGAATCGCCGAGGCGTACAGCAGTTCCCACATCGCGAGGTCGCGAACGGCGATGGGGTCCCCCGTTGCAGCCCGCGCCGCGAGGTCGTCCAACACACGGCCCATCGCGGTGGCCGCGACCACGCGCGGAAGGTGAGCCGGCTTTTTCGGGGCGGAAAGACGAGCGGCAACGTTCGCGGGAATGTCCCCGCGCGAGTGCGCCCAGTGGAAGAAGGACTTGACCGCCGAGACTCGTCGGCCGATCGAACTCGCTGCGTCCCCCGCGGTGGACATCGCCCACACCCACGACCGGCAGTCCTCCAGAGAAATCTCCGACAATTCCGTCAATTCGGCCGATTTCAGCGATTGCACAAACAAATCGAGGTCACCGTGATATGCACGCACCGTGTGCGAGCTCGCGTCGCGCGCCGCCTCTAATTCAAAGAGGTAGCGCGCGACGGACTCGTCAACTCTCATGTCAACCAGTGTGCGGGGGAAAACCGCGAATTATTTGCTGGACACACCCGTTTTACGCGGAAGCCACATGCGTTCGCCGACCAGGAAGGTCAGCGACGGGACGACGACCGTGCGTACGAGGAGCGTGTCGAGCAACACACCGACACAGACGATGACGCCGATCTGGGTGAGGGTGATGAGCGGCAAGACTCCGAGAACCGCGAACACCGCGGCGAGCAGAACACCGGCGCTGGTGATGACTCCACCGGTTGCACCGAGTGCCGTGATCATTCCCGCCTTGATTCCGGCGGGTTTGCCGTTGACGACGATCTCTGACTCTTCTTTAACACGCGTCATGAGGAACATGTTGTAGTCGATTCCGAGTGCGACGAGGAACAGGAAGGACAACACGAGGACGTTTCCGTCGAGTGCGGGGAATCCCCAAATTCCTTGGAACAACAACCACGACGAGCCGATGGCCGCAAAGTACGACGCGACGACGGTCGCGAGAAGGATGACGGGGGCA
>CANKTR010000073.1 GCA_947486475.1 Microbacteriaceae bacterium
CGCATTCCCGCGCCCTGCTTCTTGATCTTTCCGGTGCCGGTGATCTTGAAGCGCTTCTTCGTACCCGAGTGGGTCTTCTGCTTCGGCATATTCTTCTCTTTCGTTATTCCGCGGCGGCGGGAGTTTCCGGTGCGGCAGGTGCCGTTTTCGGTGCCGAGGTTTGCGCCTTGGCTGTTTCCGCTTTCGCGTCTGCTTTGGTCTTCAGTGGGGCGATAATCATCGTCATGTTGCGGCCATCGACGGTCGGAGAGTGTTCGACGGTCCCAAACTCGGCTACGGCTTCTGCGAACTTGTGAAGGAGGCGAACGCCCGCTTCGGGGCGGGATTGTTCACGACCGCGGAACTGGATCATGGCTTTCACCTTGTCGCCCCCCTTGAGGAACGTCATGGCGTGCTTGAGTTTGGTTTCGTAGTCGTGGACGTCGATTTTCAGTCGGAAACGAACCTCTTTGAGGACCGTGTGAGCCTGGTTTCGACGTGCTTCCTTCGCTTTTTGAGCGGCTTCGTATTTGAACTTCCCGAAGTCCATAACTTTGACGACGGGGGGTTTCGCTTCCGGAGCTACCTCGACAAGATCGAGGTCCGCGTCGCGCGCGATGCGCTGTGCGACCTCTAACGTGACGACGCCAACCTGTTCGCCGAGGGGCCCGATGAGTCGGACCTCGGGAACGCGGATGCGCTCGTTAATTCGCGGATCGGTGATATGTGTCTCCTTGTGGTCATGCGTGCAACCGGCGGACCGACTGCGGCGGACAACGCCCCAAGGAAATATCAAAAACCACTTCCCCTTGCGGGGACGCACCCTTTCGCTGCCGGAAATCCGACGGAGTACAACGACCCGACAATCCTCTTACGATGGTCAGGTGGGATTTCTCCACTTCCTTGTTCGGGTTACCCCGAAACCTCCATCAGGATAGCAGGTTCGGTGGAACGGCGCACCTCCGGGCTCTCCGTCGGCACGGTAAACATGGCAAACTAGTGACATGAGCGGATACCCATTCACCGAAATTCTCCCGAAATCGGGGGCGGAGTATCCAAAGACGTTGTTGCGCACCGACGGCGTTCGCGCCATCGGCGAGGGTGAAGCCGTCGCGTTAGAAGTTTCCGCGGAGGCGTTGGAAGAATTGGCATACACCGCGTATCGCGAGATCAACTATTTTCTGCGAACCAGCCACTTGGAACAATTGCGAAAAATCATTGACGACCCGGAGGCGTCTCCGGCGGACAAATATGTCGCCCTGGATCTGCTGAAGAACGCGAACGTTTCGTCCGGCGGCGTTCTCCCGATGTGCCAAGACACGGGAACTGCAATCGTGTCCGCCAAACGCGGGCCGCGAATCGTCACCGACGGGAATGATGCTCAGTCGATAACGAACGGTATTTTTCGGGCGTATCGCGACCTCAATCTGCGGTATTCGCAGTTGTCGCCCGTCACTCTCTGGGACGAAGTCAACACCAAGAACAATCTGCCCGCCGAGATCGACATCAGTTTGGGCAAGGGCGCTAGTTACGAGTTTTTGTTCATGGCCAAGGGCGGCGGTAGTGCCAACAAGTCTTTTCTCTATCAAGAAACGAAGGCGATCCTCGATGAATCGCGCATGCTCGATTTTCTCCGCGACAAAATCGACAGCATCGGTACCGCCGCCTGCCCGCCGTATCACCTCGCCGTTGTCATCGGAGGGACCTCGGCCGAATACGCGCTCAAAACCGCGAAACTAGCGTCCGCGCACTATCTCGATGACCTGCCCCTGCACGGTGGCGATATCGGCAACGGTTTCCGCGATGTGGATTTCGAACAGAAGGTCTTCGAGATGACACAAACCCTGGGCTTCGGTGCTCAATTCGGCGGAAAATATTTTTGTCACGATGTCCGAGTGATTCGCCTTCCGCGACACAACGGGTCGCTTCCCATCGCCATCGCGGTGTCCTGTTCGGCGGACCGCCAGATTCTGGCCACGATCAATTCCGACGGCGTGTTCATCGAAGAACTCGAGCACGACCCCGCACGCTTCATTCCGGAAACGGGGTTGGAGGCAATCGAGAATTCATCACCCGGCGTTCCCGTCGATCTCCGTAAGCCGATGGACGAGATTCGACGCCAGCTGTCCGAACTCACTCTCGGAACCCGCGTGATGTTCACGGGAACGATGATTGTCGCGCGCGACCTGGCTCACTCGAAGATTCGCGAGCGAATCGAGCGAGGCGAGGGAATCCCCCAGTACATGATCGACCATCCGGTGTATTACGCGGGCCCGGCCAAGACTCCCGAAGGACTCCCGACGGGTTCGTTTGGCCCGACGACCGGTGGACGAATGGACACGTACGTCGAGCAATTCCAAGCGTTGGGCGGCTCGTTGGTCATGTTGGCCAAAGGAAATCGTTCCTCTCTCGTCACCAAATCGTGCGACACACACGGTGGTTTTTACCTCGGGTCGGTTGGAGGGCCAGCAGCACTGCTGGCGCAAGACAGCATCACGTCGATGGAGGTGATCGACTTTCCCGAACTGGGAATGGAGGCCGTCCACAAAATCGAGGTCGTTGATTTCCCCGCGTTCGTCGTCGTCGACGACAAGGGAAACGACTTCTTCAACAAAGAAACACGTCTGCTGCTCAGTTTGAGCAGGACCCGCACCCTTGATGACGCGTAGTTTTGGCCGCGTTTCGTCCCGCGTCCTCCCGTAACTTTCGGGCGGGTCACCCGATCATCGGGGGCTCAGGCTGATCTCGATATGAGTCTCACTCGAAATCATTACCGGAAGATGAATAACTCCTGAATCCGCATCCCATTCGACATCGCCCGACGTGGAGGACGAACCGTCGACAGTTCCGACGGCTGCGCCATCGACCATGACGGTGACGGGCAGACGATCGCGAAGATTCGTGATGTGGAGAACTGTGTTTCTGCCTTCGTGCCCATCGGTGGACAGTGTGATGAGCATTCGATCGGCGACCGTAGCCGCGCGGAGCACCTGAACCGAGGGAAAGTCGATACCGATCAGTTCTGGTGCATTGACCTGATCGTCGCCCCACGGAGCATTGAAGAGAGCAGAGATTCCGTTTTTAGGAACAATTCGTGCTGCCCCTAACAACGCGTTACCCATCACGCACGTGACGTAGCTCTCGGTGTCTAGATCATCGCAACGCGGGTAAAACAAACCGCCATCTTTCCAGGTTGGGTTCATGCGTGCGTCAGCGTGTCGAAGCAGTTCGTCACGGGTTTGCGTGTCCCCCAGTTCCGCGGCGAGAAGTGCAAGCATGCCGTGGTTGTGAACCCCGAGCATCATCGGGTCAACCCGATCAAGTCCGGGTGACGCCTGATATTCCAAATGTGTGCGATGGAAACTCTCTAGCCACACCGAATGTCCGTGTGCCGTCTTCTTGAGAACCCGCGGAAGTACGTCGGGGTAAAGCGCTTCGACATAGTCGGGTTCCCAGACGTGGAGCATTGGCCCCCACGAAATCACGGAGGCCGCTTCTTTGTTGTCATCCGACCCCTCGGAAATCACCTCGTCTTGCGCGACGGCATAAAACACCGGTAAATCGTCCGTTCGTTCGAGGTCGAACAGATTCGACTTCGAACCCCATTCTTTTTTGAAACGGTTCATCAGCGGTCGAGCCAGGTCGGTTCCGTAGAGGTAGTCATAGTTCAGCAATCCCAAGAGCGGGAATTGGTTGCAGTAAACGAAAACTCCGTTTGGTTCGCATTCGCAACCAAGTCCGTGGGATGACGCGAATTGCTCCGCAATCACTTTCGCAAGCGAGTGGAAATCGTACACAAAGTCCTGGGGGCCTAGCCCGCGGAACGGCGGGCGACATTCGAACGTCAACGACCCGGGTTCCGAGAAATAACCGTCGCGATACAACGTTTCGTAAAGACTGACCATCATGAGGAGGTGTCCGCTGTACATGATGTTCTTGCTCGAAACGGGGTCGACCCACCCTTCCTCAAGTACTTGAAGATCGGGGTTCATCACTTTACTGCCGCGACTGGTGAGCTCCCAATAGGCCCACACGTCGTGCCTCAGCATCTTGTGAATCAGGCGCCGGAACGTGTCGCGGTAGAGTTCTTTGTACGAGGGAACGCAGTGATACTGCGCGACCGCCAGCGTGTAGGCCATATAGGCCAACTGATAACGGTAGGCATCATCGCCCTCGTTTGTCGGATCGAAGGGGCCCATGTACGACCAGTCGCCGGGTAACTGCCTACTCAGGCGGATCGTGTGCCGGAGGTGCCCTAATTGGTCGGCACTGAGGCCGAACCCCGAAGGATTCGGCCCCAGCGACTGAGCGGGCTCA
>CANKTR010000074.1 GCA_947486475.1 Microbacteriaceae bacterium
ATTCCCAGCCTATCCGATAGGCTGAAACCGAACTTCGGCGAGGGATTTACGAATCCGTGATCGACGCGGTGGGTCGACCTTGGTCCTCCTCACGCTTCGGGCGTTCGAGTTGAAACACCAACCAGGGGTCACCACCCCGCGAAAGGCACCATCATGGCTGAACAATTTGCACTCAAGGGCGAAGAACGCGCGTCCTTCGGTAAGGGCGCGGCGCGCAAGCTCCGTGCGCTCGGAAACGTCCCCGCGGTCATTTACGGACACGGCGAAGACCCGCGTCACGTGACGGTCAACGCACACGAGCTGAGCCTCCTCGTCCGTCACAAGAACGTGCTCATCGATCTCGACGTGAACGGCACAAAGGAACTCGTTCTCGTCAAGGACGTCCAGAAGGACTACGTGCGTCAGGTCATCGAGCACGTCGACCTCGTCATCGTCAAGAAGGGTGAGACCGTCACGGTCAACATCCCCGTCTCGGTTCTCGGACACCCGTTCCCCGGAACCGTCGCGATGCTTGAGCACCAGACCATCCAGGTCGAGGCCGAAGCGACGCAAATCCCCGAGCACCTCGAGGTTGACGTCACCGGAATGCTCGAGCACACCCACATCTCGGCGAAGGACGTTGTCCTTCCCGCCGGAGTCAAACTGCACCTTGATCCCGAGGCGATCATTGTCGCTATCCAGGCTGTTCCGAGCGCCGAGTCACTGGGCACCGAGACGGCTGTTGTCACAGAGCCTGAGCCGGCTGCGGAAGAGTCTGCCGAATAATCATGACCGATGCGTGGCTCGTAGTCGGGCTTGGTAACCCCGGGCCCGACTACTCCGCGCATCGCCATTCCGTCGGCCACCGCGTGATCGACAGCCTCGCCGAACAAATCGGCGAGAAGCCGAAGCGTCACAAGTCCATCGCGATGGTCGCCGAGGGTCGCTTTCAATCCAGCACCGACAAGGTCATCCTGGCGACGCTGATGTGTTTCATGAATGTGTCGGGTGGGCCTATCGGGCAACTCGCGAAGTTCTTCGGCATCGACCCCGACCACGTCATCGTCATCCACGACGATGTCGACCTGCCCTTCGACACCGTCCGCATCAAGGCGGGTGGCGGTCACGGCGGTCAAAACGGTGTTCGTTCGACCATCGACCACATCGGTGCGGAATTCCTGCGCGTGCGCGTTGGCGTCGGTCGCCCCGCCGGCCAGAAGGACACCGCAGTGCACGTCCTCGAACCGTTCACCAAGGTCGAACGCGAGACCGTTCCGAACCTTGTCGCCGACGCGGCCGGTGCCGTCGAGTCGATTGTTCTCGAAGGGCTTGCCAAGGCCCAACTGCGGTACCACTCGCCGTCCTGATTTTTGCCCGGCCGTAGACTGTCGAGGTGAGTCTTCGGGGAGTGTCATCGGTGTTGGCCGATGCCGCGAACCAACTTCGCGGACCGGCTCTGTCGCTCGAAGACGGTGCCCGCGCGCCATTGATTGCCGCGATGTGCCGCGAGCCAAAACTCGTGTTGCTTGTCACCGCGACGGGCAACGAAGCCCAGGCGATGTCCGAGTCACTCGCGACGTGGGGCGTTCGGTCGCTCATTTTCCCGTCGTGGGAGACCCTGCCGCACGAACGCCTTAGCCCGTCGAGCGAGACGGTCGCGAACCGAATCGCGACCCTGCGAGCACTTCGCGCCTGGAACGGCATCGAGAGTCTCGTCATCATCGCGAGCGTTCGGGCCGCACTTCAGCCGCTCGCCGCTGACCTCGCTGACCGGCCACTCTTGACGATTTCGGTTGGGGAACGCCGGGACCTGCTCGAGGTGTCACGGTCGCTCGTCGAGTTGGGATATCAGCGCGTTGACCTCGTGTCGCGACGCGGTGAGGTCGCCCTCCGAGGCGGAATCCTCGACGTGTTCCCGCCGCTCGCCGCCCACCCCGTTCGCGTCGATTTCTTTGGTGACGACATCGACGAGATTCGTGAATTCGCGGTGTCGGACCAGCGTTCGCTTGGGCAAGTCAAATCCGTCGAGATCACGCCGGTTCGCGAGATTGCCCTCACCGCCGAAGTGCGCGCCAAGGCCCGGAAACTGGCGGACACTATTCCGGCGCTGCGGTCTTTGGCCGAGCCCATCGCCGAGGGCATCGGAGTCATCGGTATGGAATCGTTGCTGCCGGTTCTTGTTGGCGAGGTCGTTCCTCTCATGGCCTATTTCCCCGAGACGACCACCGTGATTGTCATCGGCCCTGACCGAGTGCGTGCCCGCGCCGAGAGCCTTCGCATCACGAACCAAGAATTTCTCGCCGCCGCTTGGAATCAGGTGGGGGACGGCGGTGTTGTGCCCATCAATGTCGACAAGGCCGACTTTGTCGAGTTCGACCAGTTCCGAGCAGATGTTGCGCGCCGCGACTATTTCACGATGACGGCGCTGAACTCGGGGCTCGAGGAGCGGGTTGAATCGAAGCCGATTCCGTCGTTCATCGGCGACCCCGACGGTGCCGTGAACTTCGTTGGCGAGAGGCTTGCGGCGAAGGGGATTGTCATTGTCGTTGCCGCCGGTCACGGAACGCTCGAACGTGCCGGGGACCTTCTGGCCGAGGCCGGGCTTGCCGCTCGGCCCGTTGAGTTCGTGCCCGACAACCCCGAAACGGGAGTCGCCTATTTGGTGCAGGGGACCATTGACCACGGTGTCGAGATATCCGCCGCGTCGCTGACGGTCATGGGTGAAACGGAATTCTTTGGGCGCCGCGAGACGCGGGGCAGCCGCGATACGACCCGACTCGCGTCGAAACGGAAAGCCACGGTCGACCCGCTGCAGTTGACGAAGGGCGATTTCGTCGTTCACGAAACGCACGGAATCGGAAAGTTTCTCGCGCTCGTTGAGCGCGAAATTGTCATCTCGGCCAAGACGAAACAGAAGGCGTTGCGCGAGTACCTCGTCATCGAATACGCCCCGAGCAAGCGCGGATTCCCCGGCGACAAGTTGTACGTTCCGACGGATCAGTTGGGGCTCGTGTCGCGGTATGTCGGTGGTGAAGACCCGAGCCTGTCACGAATGGGTGGGTCGGACTGGTCGGCGACCAAGGGCCGCGCTCGCAAGGCGGTTCGCGACATCGCCGTCGGACTCGTCAAGTTGTATGCCGCCCGAGCCGCGAGCCGAGGCTTTGCGTTCCCGCCCGACACCCCGTGGCAACGCGAACTCGAAGACGCGTTCCCGTATCACGAGACGCCCGACCAGTTGACGACCATCGACGAGGTCAAAGCGGACATGGAGAGCGAAATCCCGATGGACCGCTTGTTGGCCGGGGACGTCGGGTTCGGCAAGACCGAGGTCGCCGTTCGCGCCGCGTTCAAAGCGGTGATGGCGGGCAAGCAGGTCGCGATCATCGCGCCCACGACCCTGCTGGTTCGCCAGCACATCGAAACGTTCCGCGAGCGGTTCGCGGGATTCCCCGTGAAACTCGCCCCGCTGTCGAGGTTCCAAACCGACGCGGAAGCGAAGCACACGCTCGCGTCCCTCGCCGACGGTTCGCTCGACGTCGTCATCGGAACACACCGGTTGTTGTCGAAGGGGATTTCGTTCAAAGATCTGGGGCTCGTCGTCATCGACGAAGAACAACGGTTCGGCGTCGAACACAAAGAGACGCTCAAACAACTCAAGACCAACGTCGACGTTCTGTCGATGAGCGCGACTCCGATTCCGCGAACGCTCGAGATGGCAATCGCGGGAATTCGCGAGATGTCGACCCTCGCGACACCGCCGGAG
>CANKTR010000075.1 GCA_947486475.1 Microbacteriaceae bacterium
ATCGGCTCGCGTGCGGGGCGGTTCCGGCTCGGCGATACCGAGGACTGCGCGCGCAAGAACTCGGCGAATGTTGGTGTCGACGACGGGAACGCGAAGGCCGAACGCGAAAGCGGCCACGGCCCTCGCGGTGTACGACCCGATACCGGGCAGGGACTCGAGAGCGTCGACGTCATCAGGGACCTCTCCCCCAAACTCGTCGCGGATTCGTGTCGCGGCGGCGTGCAGGTTGAGCGCGCGGCGCGGGTAACCCAGTTTTCCCCACGCCCGAACGATGTCGGCGGGCGATGCATCGGCCAGAGACGCCGGCGTCGGCCAGCGCGCAATCCACTCGACCCACATCGGTGCGACTCGACCGACGGGCGTTTGCTGCGCCATGATTTCCGACAGCAGAACACCCCACGGGGTCGTGCCGGGATCGCGCCACGGCAACGAACGGGCGGAACGACGGAACCAGCGCGCCACGACAATCATCGCGGCACGTTCGCGGTCGCTATTCCTTGTCGTCATCCTCGTGCGGCTTGACGTACGGGTCGGCGTCGCCGGCAAATTCCTTGCCCTTTGCTTCTTTCGCGACCTGAATGTCGCGCTGGTTGGCTTGGGCCAAAAGGTCTTCGATGTGCGCCGACGTCTCGGGCAGGGCGTCGAGGATGAACTCGAGCGACGGGGTCAGGCGGGCGGTGATGTTGCGCCCAACCTCGCTGCGCAACATTCCCGTCGCGGACTTCAAGGCGTCCCACGAATTCTGTCGTTCTTCGTCGGTGCCGTAAACGGTGAAGAACACGCTCGCGTGTTGCAGGTCGCCCGTGATCCGCACATCGGTAATCGTGACGAAGCCGAGTCGGTCGTCACGAAGACCCTTGTCGAGACGGCGCGCAACGATTTCCTTGATGCGTTCCGCCATCTTGCGTGCGCGGTCAGGAGCAGACATTAGACGCGCTCCTTCTCCTTCATCTCAATCGTCTCGATCTCATCACCGATTTGGATGTCGTTGTACTTGCCCAGGCCGATTCCACACTCGAAGTCGGTCTTGACCTCAGAGGCATCGTCCTTGAATCGCTTGAGCGACTCGATAGCGAGTCCATCGGCGATGACGACACCCTCGCGGATGACACGCGCTTTCGAGTTTCGCGTGATCGTTCCCGAGCGCACGATACAACCCGCGACGTTCCCGAACTTGCTCGAACGGAACACCTCGCGGATTTCGGCGACACCGCTCTGGATCTCTTCGAATTCCGGCTTGAGCATTCCCTTGAGCGACTGTTCGATCTCGTCAATCGCGTTGTAGATGACGTTGTAGAACCGAACGTCGACACCCTCGCGCTGTGCACGCTCGCGCGCCTTCGTGTCGGGGCGAACGTTGAATCCGACAACAATCGCGTTGTCGATGGTCGCAAGGTTAATGTCGCTCTCGGTGATCGCACCGACACCACGGTGGATGATGCGGAGGGTGACGGAATCGTCGACCTCGATTTTGAGCAGCGACTCTTCGAGCGCTTCGACCGCACCCGACACATCACCCTTGAGGATGAGGTTGAGCGCTTGGACCTTGCCGTCTTCGAGGGCCTTCGAGAAGTCCTCGAGCGAGATGCGCTTGCGAGCCTTGGCGAGCAGAGCGTTGCGCTCGGCCGCCTCGCGCTTTTCGGCAATCTGGCGGGCGGTGCGGTCGTCATCGGTCACGATGAACGAGTCGCCCGCGCGCGGGACACTCGACAGACCCTGAACCTGAACCGGACGAGACGGGTAGGCCTCGTCGATCTTGTCGCCGTGCTCGTCGACCATCGCCCGAACGCGACCGTAGGCGGTTCCGGCGACAATCGCGTCACCGACGCGCAACGTTCCCGACTGGATGAGCACCGTCGCAACGGCTCCGCGTCCTTTGTCGAGTTTCGCTTCGATCGCGATACCGCGAGCGTCTTTGTTCGGGTTCGCGACGAGGTCGAGACCGGCGTCGGCGGTGAGCAGAACCGCGTCGAGCAGGTCGTTGACACCATCACCCGTGAGGGCCGATACGTCGACGAAGATCGTGTTTCCGCCGTATTCTTCGGTCACGAGTCCGTATTCGGTCAATTGCTGGCGAACCTTCGCGGGGTTAGCGCCCTCTTTATCAATCTTGTTGACCGCGACCACAATCGGAACGTTCGCGGCCTGAGCGTGGTTGAGCGCCTCGATCGTCTGGGGCATGATGCCGTCGTCCGCCGCGACCACGAGGATCGCGATGTCGGTGACCTGAGCACCACGGGCACGCATGGCGGTGAACGCCTCGTGTCCGGGGGTGTCAATAAAGGTGATGGCACGTTCGTTGCTATCGTGCTCGGTCCACACCTGGTAGGCACCGATGGCCTGCGTGATTCCACCGGCTTCGCCCGCGGCCACATCGGCGCGACGAATCGCATCGAGAAGGCGGGTCTTACCGTGGTCGACGTGTCCCATGACCGTGACAACCGGCGGGCGAATAACGAGGTCGTTCTCGTCCTCTTCCGCGTCAAGGTCAATGTTGAACGAGTCGAGGATTTCCTTGTCCTCGTCCTCGGGGCT
Organism: Microbacteriaceae bacterium; assembly: GCA_947486475.1. The sequence goes on from CANKTR010000075.1 coordinate 2,536, forward strand.
CACGATCTCGATCTTGTAGCCGAGTTCCGCACCCAGAACTTCGAACGTTCCGGCGTCGAGCGACTCGGTCGCCGTCGCCATCTCTCCGAGCTGGAACAAAACCGTAACGAGGTTACCGGGGGGAACCGGGAAGCCCGACATCGTCTCAATCTTGTCGGCGAAGTCATTGATCGACGACCCCTGACGAAGACGAATGACCGTCGAGCCGTCACCGCGCGGAATCTTGACGCCACCGAGGCTCGGGGCCTCGCGCATTTCAAACTCTTGGCGCTTGGTGCGCTTGGACTTGCGCGCCTTGGACTTGCCGCCACCGCGACCGAACGCACCGGCGGTGTTGCTTCCGCGACCGCGACCACCGGGGCCACCACCGGGACGGCTCGGGCCACCCCCTGGACTACCCGGAGCAGCGCCGGCACCGGCCGGACGGAAACCGCCCTGGCTGCCGGGAGGACGACCGGCTGCGCCCGTGCGCTGCTGGAACGGCGCGTTGGGACGACCACCGGGACGTGCGACTGGGCCGCCAGCAGCGTCAGAACCGGGACGCGGAGCGCCCTGTCGAGGCATGAACGGGTTGTTGCCGGCCGCGCGAACCGGGCGCGGCATCGCGGGAGCGGGCATGAAGGGGTTGTTGCCACCGGGGCGGGGCATCGACGGAGCGGCGGGTGCTTCGCCATCGAGACCAGGCGCGGGTGTTACGGGCGCGGGCGGCTTCCCGCCAGCCTTGGCCGCTTCGTCGGCCGACGGAATATCAGGCAAATCAACGTGCGCCGTGGTGCGGGCGCGGGTGGCAGGTTTCGTGGCAGACGCCGGTGCGGCGTCCTGCTTGGTCAG